>WTBX01000266.1 GCA_013138855.1 Methylococcaceae bacterium | reverse complement strand
TTAAAGGTTGTAATACCAAGAAAACAAATTGTAGATAATTATGATAAAACTGTTATTCCTTTGTTAAAACTTATTCGTAAATTATTAAAACAAAACCAACTTTTAAAAGAAGCCCGCGACATCTTATTACCCCGCCTAATGACAGGCATGATTGATGTGGATAACTTAGACATCCCCGAAGCCATCAACAACACAGCAAGCGTTTGAGCATGAGCTATAAAATCCCCTTATTACCCTTAACAGAAGAAATAGAAAGCAAAGCGGTCTTAAAAAAATGCGCCAAAGCACACCAAGCCCTCGCTGAATTAAAAGGCATTGTCGCCACCATCCCCAACGAAAGCATCTTAATCAATACCCTATCACTACAAGAAGCCAAAGACAGCTCCGCAATAGAAAACATTATCACCACCCATGATGAACTCTTTAAAAGCGACAACCTCACCCAACAATTTATCACCCTAGCGGCAAAAGAAGTCTTTAGCTACGCCAACGCACTACAAAACGGCTTTAAACAAGTCAAACAACATGAACTACTCACCTGCAATGATATAAAAAAAATACAAGCCGAAATAGAACAAAACAATGCAGGCTTTAGAACCCAGTCAGGAACAACCCTAAAAAATGAACAAACAGGGGAAATTATCTACAACCCACCGCAAAATCATGATGAAATCGTCACACTCATGACTAATTTAGAGCAATTCATTAACAATGATGAGATCTGCGAATGGGATGAACTGGTTAAAATGGCGATTATTCATCATCAATTTGAAAGCATCCACCCCTTTTATGACGGTAACGGACGCACAGGGCGAGTAATCAATGTTTTATACCTAATTAAACAAGACTTATTAACCCTACCCGTATTGTATTTAAGCCGCTATATTAACCAGCATAAACAAGACTATTACCAACTATTACAAAGCGTACGGACAGATAAAACATGGGAAGAGTGGCTGTTATTTATGCTAGATGCAGTAGAACAAACCTCAAAGCAAACAATAATCTTGATTAAAGGCATAAAAAACTTAATGCAAGATTATAAAATACAACTACGCGAAAAATTACCTAAAATATATAGTCAGGACTTACTGAATAATATATTTTGCCACCCTTATACCAAGATTGAGTTTGTTACCAAAGATTTACAAGTAACTCGTAAAACAGCGGCAAAATACCTTGATGCAATGGTTGAAATAAGGCTGCTTTCTAAACATAAAATAAGCAAAGACAACTATTATCTTAATGATGCTCTGTATCAGTTATTGCTTAATGTAAGCGCAAAATAGCTTTAATATGAGTAAAAAAGCGATTTTTTTACCCATGACAAATACAACATGAGTAAAAAATTGAATTTATTACCCATATAAATAAAACGTGTACCCAAAACTTAGGTTTCTTGTGCATGTTATTTTAGCTACCCACTTAAAATGGGACAAAAATGCAAGGGCTAGACCTCCGAGGTTTTAAAAACCTCGGAGGTCTGAATGCAACAGCCCATCTTAAATTAGTAGCCGAATTCACTAAGAGTAATTAAGAATATTGGAAATTAAAGGAAGATAAATGAGTTATGAATATTCCGAAGATGGCTTAGTCGAAGCCGCCTCACAAGAGGCCTTAGAAGAATTAGGCTGGACAGTTGACTATGCGTGGCATAAAGAAAAACTAACCACAACAGACGACAAACAACGCACTCAAGGCTTATTAGGACGCATCAACAAATCCGAAACCCTATTAGTCCGCTACCTGCTCATCGCCCTAAAAAAACTAAACCCAAACCTCCCCGAAACAGCCTATCAACAAGCCGTAGACCTAATCAGCCGCTCAATCTCCGACAAACACCTAGCCGCAATCAACAAAGAAAAACATCAACAGTTAGTCGATGGCATCCCCATTAGCTATCAAGATAATAAAGGCATCAAACAAAAGAAAAAACTCCGTGTCTTTGACTTTACCGACCCCGAAAACAACGACTTTAGAGCCGTACGCCAACTGGAAATTTCAGGACAACACTATAACCGCCGCCCCGATATAATCGGCTTTATTAACGGCATCCCCTTAGTATTCTTTGAACTGAAAGCCCATCACACAGACCTACGCCATGCCTACGATGACAACCTAAGTGATTACAAAGACGCAATTCCAGAAATATTGCATTGCAATGGCTTTATTATCCTCAGTAACGGCACAGATTCTCGCGTCGGCACAGTCACCAGCCCCTATAAATTCTTTTTAGAATGGAAACGCATTAACGAAAACGATGAAGGCGTAGTCAGTCTGGATACCGTACTACGCGGAACCTGCGATAAAAGCCGCTTATTAGACCTCTTCGAGAACTTTTTATTGTTTGATGGCGAAGGCGATGAAGTCGTGAAATTAATGGCAAAAAACCATCAATACATCGGCGTGAATAAAGTCGTTAATCGCGCTAAAAACCTAAGCGACTTAAAACAAAAACTCGGCGTGTTCTGGCATACCCAAGGCTCAGGAAAATCCTATTCAATGGTGTTTATGTGCCAAAAAATATTACGCAAATACGGCGGTGGCATCACTTTTTTAATCGTCGTCGATCGTTCTGAATTAGAAAACCAACTCTACGATACTTTTACTGGGGTTAATGTCGTCACCGAAAAACAAATAAAAGCTAAAAGCCGTGTACATTTGCGCGAATTATTACAAGAAAATCATCGCTACATCTTCACCCTAATTCATAAATTTTCTATCGACCCTAAAAAAGAACAGGAATACCCGCTATTAAGCGAACGCGATAATATTATTGTCATCTCTGATGAAGCCCACCGAACCCATAATAAAGGCAGTTATTTTGCGCAAAATATGCGTTTTAATGCGATTCCAAATGCTTCTTATTTAGGCTTTACAGGTACACCTATTATTATTGAGGAAGCGGAAATCACTAAAGATATTTTTGGTGAATACATTTCTGTGTATGATTTTAAACGCTCAATAGAAGATGGCGCGACCTTGCCGTTACGGTATTTGAATCGCGGCGAAAAGCTGGATATTGATAATCCTGATTTAGATGAACGCATGGCAGAGATTATTAACCATGAAGAGCTAGATGATGACCAACGGCGTAAATTAGAGCGTGAGTTTAAACGCGATTATCCTATTTTAACCGCAGAAGACCGTTTAGATGCGATTGCGAAAGATTTAGTCTGGCATTTTAATGAGAGGGGTTATCAAGGCAAAGCAATGTTTGTCGCATTAGATAAACCTACCGCTGTGCGGATGTACGAATTAACCATGAAATATTGGCCTGAATATATCGCTGAATTAAAACAACGTATTGAGTCAGCAGAAGACGAACAACAAGCTTTACAATTAAAGCAACATTTAAAACGTGTAGAAGCAACAGAAGTTTGTGTGGTGGTGAGTTCAGAACAGAACGAAGTGAAGAAATTTGCTAACTTAGGGTTGAATATAAAAAAGCACCGCGAAAAAATGGCAAAGCGGAATTTAGAAAAAGAATTTAAAGACGATGATAATCCCTTCCGTTTAGCATTTGTCTGTGCCATGTGGATTACAGGTTTTGATGCGCCCTGTGTCTCAACCGTGTATTTAGATAAGCCGATTAAAGGTCATACTTTGATGCAAACCATTGCCCGCGCTAATCGGGTTTATGATGATGAAAAAGAAAACGGTTTGATTGTTGATTATGGCAATGTCTATCAACAATTAGAAAAAGCCTATTCAGTTTATGGTGAGGGTGGCAAAGGTCAAGGAGGACAAGGTTCAGGTAATCCAATAGAAAAATTGGAAGCAATGAGTGTTGAGTTAGAAGCCGCTATTGCGGTAGTACAGGGATTTTTACAAGCGGTACAGTTTGATTTGGACAGCTTAATTAATGCACAAAGCGCGATGATTAAGTTAGCTAAAATCAAAGAAGCCGCTAATGCCGTTTGCCTGAATGAAACGACGCGTACACAATTTGAAGTAGCCGCTAGAGATGTATTCCGTAAATACAAAGCCTTATACCCTGAGGAGCAAGTTAAACCGTTTACGCGACTTTATAACGCCATTGATGCAATCTATGGGCAGTTAAATCAAAAAGTTAAAAGTGCTGATATTTCTGCGGTGATGCGTCGTTTGCAGCAAGAAGTGAATATGAGTGTTAACTTAGTTCAAAATGAAGTGCGAGAAAGTGATTATGTTGATTTAAGCACCTTAGATTTTGACAAGTTACGCGCTGCATTTGCTAAGTCTAGTAAAAAAAATACCGTAGTCTTTGATCTACAAGCGGCTATTGAAAAAAAGCTAGAACAAATGATACAGCAGAACCCGATGAGGATGGAATTTTATGATAAATATAAGGCTATTATTGACGAATATAATGCAGGAAAAGATAGTCAGGCGGTACAGAAAGCCTTTGATAATTTAAAGGACTTTATGGCGGATGATTTATCCCCAGAAATGGAACGCGCAGTGAGTGAAGGCTTAAATGAAGAGACATTAGCGATTTACGACTTGTTGCATAAATCTGAATTAACCGTAGAGGAAGAAATTAAAGTTAAAAAAGTCGCGAGGAAAACCTTAGAGACATTAAAAGCTGAAAAGTTAAAAATTGAACGTTGGCGAGAAAGTGAACAAGTGAGTTCTCAAATAAAAGTAATGATTTCTGACACGCTGGAATACTTGCCACCTGAACCCTATCCTGATGAGGAATTAGCGGATATGAGTTTAGTCGTTTATCAGCATGTTTATAGTCATTATCAAGGCGGTGGTGCGAGTAGTTATGGTGGACTTTAAATTGAATAGTAGGACTCAGCAGCACTCCGACCCGATAAAAATAGAGCGAGAGAAAATCTAACCCTCAAGAGGAGGGTTATACCAGAGAAGGGTTTTTAGCTTTATAACTTTTATATAACTGAATAAGAATAAGAATGGTCATGCAGCTTAAATGATTGAAAGTGCTTAAGGGATAAGCGACTCAATTTAAAGAGGGGAAATAAAAAAGGCTCTAAAGGAAAACCTTTAGAGCCTTTTAAATATTCGTGGTGCCCAGGGGCGGAATCGAACCGTCGACACGAGGATTTTCAGTCCTCTGCTCTACCGACTGAGCTACCTGGGCTTCACTTGTATTGGCATGACTGCCTAAGTGAGCTGTGCATTATATAGAGATTTTTTTATTTAGGCTAGTATTTTTTTTAAAATGATAAAATTAATTTCATTTGCGTTTATGACAATCGGCTTGTTCGTTAAATCGCCGAATGAGATAATAACGCATCATTTTGAATGATTCATCATCATACAATCTTTTCAAACCTAACATAAAAGCATCATCTTTTCTGTCCTTCTTATGGGGTCGTTATGTAGAGAAAGGGGATTAAAATGATACTTTCAGTTTTGCCTGCATCCGAAACCTATTATCTCAATGCCTGTTATCATTGAAGAACTCAAGGGAGACAATCCCGACTTGAAAGCGGTTATCGAAGAACGAAGCAATGGTCTCTATCAGATTAAACTATGGACGTGGACTTGCGAGGTCGTTCCTGATTACGATTCATACTGGTGTGACGTGACGCAAGGTCTTTCCTTGACCGATACGCTTAGGAATAAAGATTAAATAATATCCAAAACTTAAAATATATCTTTACCATGAAGGGCATGAAGAACATGAAGATAAAATCTTTAAAACTTCATGCTCTTCATGGTTCATAAGTTTTACTAAGTTGACAGATATAGTTTCGGAAGTTATTAAAGTTGCATTCCTTAGCAAAGCAAGAGCTATCGCAAAAGAGAAGCTCAAGGTGAGTCCATGATTCCGAGGATTCTGCCTGCTGCTAGGCTTCTCGCAAGTGTTTATGATAACGTCCATGTTTGTTTGATACCTTTATCCATAAATACCATGAAACAGAAAAACAAAATCATTGTTACTAAATATATTAATTTTACCTATGTCATTTGGATTAGGTTTTAAACGAACTTTTTCAATGTTATGTAAAAATCAATAAAGGAGAGGAAACACCATGAAACGATTATATTATTTTTTAATTACGG
>WTBX01000332.1 GCA_013138855.1 Methylococcaceae bacterium | reverse complement strand
TGAAGCATGAGACCAGTAGAGCGTGGAGCTATCCCATGTGATAAAAATGGTAATGTTATAATATTTAAAGAATATGGGGATGCTCGCAATTATTTAATTGGACGTTTAGGTGATTATTGCTCATATTGTGAAGCTCCACTATTCACACCTGCAATTGAACATGTCCAACCTAAAAAAGAAGGTTTGTCTCCTGAGTTAGAAAAAGACTGGTGTAATTTTTTATTAGCTTGCACTTACTGCAATAGCAATAAGGGTGATAAACCAGTCAATATAAATAATTTGAACGATTATTTTTGGGCTGATAGAGATAATACGCTTCGTGCTTTTCGTTATGAAAAAGACCGCATCCCGCAAATAAAGCAAAGTTTAAATGCAACACAACAGCAAATTGCTCAAAACAGCCTTGAATTAACAGGACTGAGTCGTGAACGTGGGCATCCGAAATTTAGTAAAAAAGATAGACGTTGTGAAAAGCGTAATGAAGCTTGGGGTAAAGCAGAACGTGCAAAACTCAATTTGAATCGACAACCAGTAGACTGTATGCGAGAGCAGATTATTGATACGGCAACAAGCACTGGCTTTTGGTCTGTTTGGATGACGGTATTTCAAGATGATACAGACATGCGCCAGCGTTTAATTAATGCTTTTCAAGGTACTTGCACTCAATGCTTCGATAATAATACACAGCCAATACAACGTATGGGTGGCAACATTTAGAGTATTCTACAATATTTAAGGTGCAGTTATAGACTGCTGTAAGTTACGCTGCTGCTGCATTCTAGCTCCAATACCTTGAGGTTTGATAAGCCCCGTTGCATAAGCAATAAAAACTAAAATAAACAAAGTTAAAGATAAGCCTATGCGAAAAGTTAAGGCTTTGGCGGTTTTTTCAGACTGTTCCTGACCTTTGTTTTTAACCATATAAAACAAGGCCGAACCGAGACTGGCAATGATAAGTAGAAAGGCGATAATAACAAGGCTTTTGATAATCATGTGAGTATTAAATTAGTGTAAAACCGTTATTTTCGGTTATTAGATAGGAATTGCCAATAGATTGGCGCAAAATTATGCAATTTAAATTGGCTAGATGGGATTTTAAATTTTCTATTGTTACTAGCGGAGCTTATTTCTTAGTAATGATGTTATTGCTAAACCTAGGTTTTTGGCAAGTAAGACGCGCTGAAGAAAAACGAGTCTTTATAGAGAAGCAGCAAACGCAATTAAAAACTGTTTTAAACTTAAATACACAAACTACGGATGATTTGGAGTCACTACGCTATCGGCAGATAACAGCGAATGGTTTTTATGATAAGGACACGCAATTTTTAATTGATAATCAAATTATTAAAGGTAAAGCAGGTTATTTTATCATTACGCCGTTTGTGTTGGCAGGCGGAACTAAAGCTGTTTTGGTCAATCGTGGCTGGCTTCCCGCCAATCCTGATCGCACTATCTTGCCAGCAATTAGTTTTATAGAAAATCAGACCCAAATTAATGGCAGGATTAATAGTTTTCCCAGTGTTGGCTTAAAACTTGAGGGGGCAGAAATTCCCACAGAAGGTTGGCCATCCGTCGTGCAGGTGGTAGAAAGTTCAGTTTTAGCTAAAAAATTGGGCTACGATTTATTTTCATTTCAGGTCGAATTAGACCCGAAAGCAACAGCAGGTTATACCCGTAATTGGTTAGAAAGCAGTATTATGCCCCCAGAAAAGCACATCGGCTATGCGGTGCAATGGTTTGGGCTGGCAATTACATTAACCATATTATTTTTTTGGCATAGCGGTAAAAAACGAATAGATGACTGAACAACAAATAAAAAATCGACGAACTATTATAATTATTTTTGCAATGACAATTATCCCTTTTTGCTTTGCTTGGTTTTTGTCGAAAAACTCGGACTTATTGGATAAAGGCGTTAAAAATAACGGTGAATTAGTAATTCCTGTCATCACCACTGAACGCAGTGAATTGACAGGTTACGATACTTTTTCACAAGAAAATATTGACGAACTTAAAGGGCATTGGCTATTAGTGAATGTTATTCCTAATAATGAATGTAACGCGGTGTGTTTATATGCGATTCTAAAAACCAAGCAATTGCGAGTGATGCTAAATAAAGAGCTTTCACGCACGCGGCGAGTAGCGATTGTCTTTAAACCTTTAGAGGCGGAAAAAGCCGAGCAATTATGGTTAAAAGATGCCTTATTATCGCGTTTAGGTCAAAAACAGGTCGATAAAAATAATAAGCAATCAGAAAATGAGACTTTATACACTCGCTTGTTACAAGCAGAAAATAAACTGGATGAAAGCTTGTTAACAAGGTTTATTACTGAGACTGAAAACAAAGCATTCGCAATGAAAACAGACCTTATTAGAGTTAAACCTAGCGCGAGTATGATTGAAAAAATCACTAAAATTAGAAAAGGGACTATTCCAGAGGGAATGCTGTTTTTATTCGATCCCTTAGGCAATATTATGATGCAATATGAGCCTGAGTTTGATACGTACAAAGTCAGAGATGATTTGAAAAAATTGCTTAGATATTCACAAATTGGTTAAAAAAATAATAAATGTTTAGAAAAATAAATTTGTTAGCCTGTGTGCTAGCATTCATTAGTGTCGTTTTTAATGCTTATCTTCATTTAAGTAAAGTTGGTTTTAAAGTTGCAGGCATAGAAAACTTTTTAAGCCAGCCACAGGAAATGTTTAATAACTGGATGCTGCCTTATGTCTGGTGTTTATTAGTTGTAAATGTCCTAGTACTTGCTGCTTTATCATGGCGGCAACAGCAATATCGTTGCGCAGCAATAACAACAACCTTAACGGTTACAGTTTTACTGGGTTTGCAGGCTGTTGTCGGCATTTGGGCGATAAAGTTGTTAATGATGCCCATCGTTGCGACCGCAGAGCAATTATTAGGCTTTATTAGTTTCTGGTTATTATTTAGATTATATTTGCGTAGCAACCCTGAGTTAGTATTACAGGGAAAAATCGCGGGCATACGTTATTTTGCCCATGCGGGAATATTACTGTTATTTGTACAGGTGTTATTTGGTCTCTGGACAAATGCCAATACCGCAGGTTTAGTCTGTAGTGATTTTCCACGTTGTAATGGTCAGTGGCTACCTCAAGCTGATTTTATCAGCGCGATTAGTATATTTAATGGCTTAATTAATAATTATGTTGGAGTGTTATCTTTTGATGCTCAAATTGCTGCACATTGGCTGCATAGGGTAGGAGGCTTAACAGCTTTTATTGTTTTCGTCTTTTTGATGTTAAGTGCAACCTCAGAGACTCGTAGAAAACCTGTCCGTAAAGCAGGTTTATTTTTAAGTATTTTATTATTAATCGAAACCTCATTAGGCGCATTTAGCATTAAATATGGTCTGCCATTATGGATGATGACAGCACATGCCGCTTTTGCTGCTTTATTAATGTTGCCGCTGATTGCGATTAGTTTTTACAGTAAATACGGTTTTGCAGGAGCAGCAGAAGCAACGCTTGAGGAGCTTGAACTTGAGCATTTGCACGAAACGATTGATAGACTACCTCCCGATGTCAGTGAAGAAGTCGCAGAGCCTGTTAAGGTTGAAATAAAACCTGAATCAACCGATTCAGTTTATTTACGGTTAAAATCACAACTCAAAAAGACTCGTGGTGGCTTAGGTGGTATTTTAAATAGCTTGCCACTAGGACAAAAAGGGCTAAGTGAAGAGTTATTAGAAGAAATTGAAGCGCAGCTTTTACTGGCTGATATTGGTATTGATGCCACCACTGAGATTATAGCTAAGTTGACAGATAGCTTAGATAAACATCAGCTTAAAGACAGTGCGACATTATTAGCGGCTTTAAAGCAGGATTTGCTGGATATTCTCAAGCCTTGCGATCAGGCCTTAGTTATCCCTAAACAAGACACACCCTTTGTTATTCTAGTAGTCGGTGTCAATGGTGCAGGTAAAACAACCACGATTGGGAAACTGGCTAAAAAATTACAAAATCAAGGGCATAGTGTGATGTTGGCAGCAGGTGATACTTTTAGAGCCGCCGCCGTAGAACAATTGCAAGCATGGGGTGAGCGTAATGAAGTTCATGTTGTAGCCCAGCATACAGGGGCCGATTCGGCTTCAGTTATTTTTGATGGTGTACAATCTGCAAAAGCTAAAGGCATAGATGTATTAATTGCCGATACCGCTGGGCGATTACATACTAAATCGAACTTGATGGAAGAGTTGAAAAAAATCAAACGCATCATGGGGAAATTAGATGAAACTGCGCCGCATGAAGTATTGTTAGTGTTAGATGCAGGGACGGGACAAAATGCACTTTCACAAGCAAGATTGTTCAATGAAGCTGTTGCCTTAACAGGCTTAACGCTGACTAAATTAGATGGAACAGCCAAAGGCGGAGTAATTTTTGCTTTGGCGAAACAACTACCGATTCCAATCCGTCATATCGGAATTGGCGAGGGCATTGATGATTTGCAGGACTTTAATGCCGAGCATTTCGTTAATGCATTATTTGTAACAGACGAGTAAAGCAATGTTAGTATTTGATAAAGTGTGTAAACGCTATCCCGATACGGGAGATGTATTGATAGATGTCAGTTTTCAACTGCAACGTGGAGAAATGGCATTTTTAACAGGACATTCTGGGGCAGGTAAAAGCACTTTATTAAAACTGATTGCGATTATGGAATATTGCACACGCGGTCATATTTTACTCGATGGACGTAATTTAAATCGTGCTAGAGAACGACATATTCCTTTTATCCGTCGAAAATTAGGGCTTATTTTTCAAGATTACAAATTATTACAAGATAGAACCGTATTTGATAATGTTGCGCTGCCATTGATTATTTCAGGTTATGGTCATCAAGAGGTAGGCAGACGCGTAAGAGCTTCACTCGATAAAGTCGGCTTATTAGGCAAAGAAAAAAAATATCCCTTAGCATTATCAGGGGGGGAACAGCAACGTGTAGGTATCGCCAGAGCCGTCGTTAATAAACCTTCACTAATTATCGCCGATGAGCCTACAGGCAGTTTAGATCCTGAGTTGTCTTCCGAAGTTATGCGTTTATTTGAACAATTTCAACAAGTTGGTGTAACTGTTTTAATTGCAACCCATGATGTTAGTTTAATTACTCGAATGGGGCATAGGGTATTAAAACTAGATCATGGACAGTTAGTAGCGAGTTAATGATGATGAAGCAAAACAGACGTATTCAAAAACCAGTCAAGCCAGCCAAACCAGTAAAATCAACCAGTTCTCAAACTAAAAAAGAATCGGGCAGTGGGGGTATTATTGATAAATTTCGTATTTATTTAGGACTACATGCACACGCGCTGTTTTCTAGTTTAGGCAAACTATTAAAAACACCTTTAACCTCGGTGATGACGATTATGGTCTTAGCTATTGCGATTGCCTTGGCGAGTGGTTTTTATGTTTTATTAGGGAATGCTGAGCAATTAACAGGTAATTTAGAGGCAACGAATCAAATCTCATTATTTTTAAAAAGTAATATGACGGATTTAGATGGGCGTAAACTTGCTGATAAAATCAAACAATCGCCCGATGTAAAAACTGTTGAACTAATTACGCAAGAATACGCACTCGCAGAATTTAGAGATTACAGCGGTTTTGGTGAAGCTTTAAATGCTTTGGAAAATAATCCACTGCCTACCGTCATTCAAGTTTTACCTAAAAACACCCTGAAAAACACCGAAGAAGTGCAACGCTTAGTTGATGAGTTAGGACGTTTAGATGAAGTCGATATTGCTCAAATGGATATGCAATGGGTGCGACGATTGCAATCAATGATGAGCTTGGCGCAGCATGGTGTGGTTATTTTAAGTTTTGTCTTAAGCTTTGCGGTGCTATTTATCATGGGAAATACCATCCGCTTAGAACTGGAAGATCGCCGCGATGAAGTCTTAATTTCTAAATTAGTGGGGGCTACTTACGCCTTTATACAGCGACCTTTTTTATATACAGGGTTTTGGTTTGGTTTTTTTGCAGGTGCAACCGCATGGATTATTGTCACCGCCGCGATGCTAGCTTTAAAAAGTCCGATGGAAAAATTGTCAGAACTTTATGACAACAATTATGAAGTCTTATTTTTAGGCTTTACCGAAAGCCTTATTTTATTATTTACGTCATCCTTATTAGGCGTATTAGGCTCATGGATGGTATTGCGTTATCAGCTTGGACAAATGAAGTTAGAATAGTTTTTCAGGAGATTTCGACCTGTACGGTTATATTTTTAAACCAAGGTAAATTATATGTCAGAGCCGCGATCTTTAGTCGCGGAAAGCGTTAACGCTGTCATATCTTTCATAATCCAGTTCGTTAGTGTTTTGTACAGTTCATCGGGGTCAATAGGTTTAGATATATGATCGTTCATTCCCGCTTGTTGGCACCGTTGTTTTTCTTCATCCATTGCATGAGCGGTCATCGCAATAATGGGTATATCTTTGAGTTGTTCTCGAATTAAACGTGTTGCTTCAACGCCATCTATTTCAGGCATTTGTACATCCATCAAAATAGCATCGTAATGTTTTGCATTAGCTTTAGTTACCGCTATACGCCCATTTTCAGCAACATCTACGCAAGCCCCCTCGCTTTCTAAAAGCTCTATAGCGATAAGTTGATTAATTTCATTATCTTCGGCAAGTAATATGCTACGGTTATTTAAAACTGACGAGTTTACTGGCTCTGGTACTTCTTTTTCTTGAGTTATATTGGTTGATAGAAGAGACTGTTCACCTTCTGTCGTTAAACAGATGATTGAAAATGTAAAGACAGTCCCGACGGCTATTTCACTACTTACAGAAATAGTTCCTCCCATCAGTTCGGTTAGTTGTTTACAAATTGTAAGTCCTAAACCTGTCCCTCCATAGTGCCGTGATGTCGATTCCTCTGCTTGAGAAAATGACTGAAATAATTTTTTTATTTGTGGGGAGCTAAGACCTATACCTGTATCTTCTACGGTAAAAATTAATTCCACGTTGTTATCTTTATGGCTTCCTTTTTTGATTGAAACCGCAACTTTACCTTGATCCGTAAATTTAATGGCATTACTGATTAAATTAAGTAAAATTTGTTTTATGCGTAAAGCATCTCCCATTAAATGTGCGGGAACGCAAGAGCCGATAGAGCAATGTAGCTTTAAATTTTTGGTTTCAGCCTGACTATGACTAATCGTCAGAACACTATGAACGACGGTAGATAGATCAAACTCAACCTGTTCTATGGTTAACATTCCTGCTTCGATTTTAGAAAAATCTAAAATGTCGTTAATCACTCCAAGTAAACCATTCGCTGAACTATTTATTTTAGATAAATAATCATGCTGTTTAGCGTTTAATTCAGTTTTTAAGGCTAAATGACTTAAACCAATCACAGCATTCATCGGTGTCCGAATTTCATGGCTCATATGAGCAAGAAAAGTACTTTTGCTTTGGTTGGCGTTATCCGCTTTTTCTTTGGCAATAATTAACTCTTTTTCAATCGAATGTAGCTCAGTTAACATGGTGTGAAAACCGTTGAATAAAGCACCATATTCATCATTTCGTTGCATTTCTTTTGAGAGGCTATAATTTCTATTTTCAGGGACTGTTTTCATGACATCTAATAGCGCGTAAATCGGGCTTGAAAAAATACGCTGAAAAAATGAGGCTAATACAAAAATGATAAGCAGAGTGATGCCAATGGCAAAAAGTAACGAGGATTGTAATTTTTTGATTTGTTGTTGAAAATGTTGAGCATCAGAAATAATGTGTAACATTCCTAAGGTTTCATTTCCTAGGGTAATCGGTGTAAAGACATCAAATTTTTCCCATAAAAGGAAATTTTTATTGGGTTTTATTTCTTGAGTTTTTTGATACTCAAGCAGTAATTTTTTTGAGTAATTTTTTAACGCATTTCTTTCATCTTCAGAGCTTTGTTCATTAAAATAACTGACAAAAATATGCTGTTCTTGATCGTAAATTAATGCAGCCATAATTTCTGGATTTGTTGCCAAAGATAATAAGGTTTTATTAGCCGTTTTATCATCACGAAAGGACAGTGCCGCCGAAATATTGAAGCTACTGATTTCGGCTAGTTGTTTTATATTAGCGGCTTCATATTTTTTGACAGTTTCCGTTGTCGTAAAAAATATAACGCTAACAGCAATCAAAAGCGCGGTAGCAGCGGTTAAACTTAGAATAAGTACTAATTTTGTGCGAATTGATATATCTGTAAGTTTTTTAATCATTCCTTATATTCCAAAAATAGGCAGATAATAAACAGTGTTGAATTTTACACATAAATAAGATATTAAATACAATAATGTTTGAAGTTAGTCTCAACTGTGTATTAAGAGGACTTAGCCACTCTTAAATTATTGGGTGTTTTAACGCTATCAGAAGTCTAGGTAATACTCTATAATACTAGCGCGTTAGACTTCCTTGTTTAGAGTCTCAACTTAGGTAAGGTGTTATTTATTTGACTTAAGATAAAACCTTTCAAACTGAACCATTAAATTAGCTTTCTCGCAGCCAAGCAATGACTGGCTACTCGGAACCGCGATCTTTAGTCGCGGAAAATCAGAAAAGTAGATACCATTTTAACTTAAAATAGAGATAGAGCTTAATTTAGAATGAAGTACGAGTTATCAAAGACAGCACATCATAAAAAAAAGCCCTATAAGCAATTATGTTTACTAGTGGCATGTTTAATGCTTTCTCCTCTTATTTATGGTATAGACTTAGAGCAAAAATTGAAAGTTGCCTACTTAGGTCGTCTGTTAAATTATGTTACTTGGCCATCCTCTGTTGAATGGTCTGAGAGTAAATCTTTTAATATTTGCATTATCGGTACTGCCTCTTTTAATAAGCTTTTAGGTTCTTTGTCTAGCCGTAAGCTCGTAAAAGAAAAGCCTGTTGATATTCGCTACTTTGATAATGTTGAAGAGTCTTCTAATTGCCATTTGCTTTTCATTAGTATTTCTGAACAAGCAAAAATCACCCAAATACTCAAATTTACTAAAAATAAACCCATCCTTACGATAGGCGAGACGCGAGGCTTTGCTGAAAAAAATGGCATGATTCAGTTTCTTATGAAAGGTCAAAAGGTATATATGAAAATTAATTATGAAGCCTATAGAAATCATAGCTTTACAATTAGTTCAGACTTGTTTGCACTCTCTAATGTCACAGTGATTAATCGGTAGTTTTAATGAAAAAAATAACTATATTCATCGCTATTTCATTAACTCAATTTATGCTAACTACGTTAGTTGTTGCCGAAGAAAAGGCTATTTCTGAGTCAGAACAATCAGAATTAGAGCAGATTTACAAAATGTCTTTTGATGAATTAATGGCGATAGAGGTTGAAACTAAGGCTAAGGTAGGGAGTAGAAGTTCTGCGGTTGATTTATTAAAAGCTAAAGTCCCTGTTGATGTGATTACCGCTGAGCAAATTAATAGCACAGGCTATACCGAACTCAGTAAGGTCTTAGAACGGTTTGTGGCAGGGTTTAATTTTCCTAGAACGTCTATTACAGATGGAAGCGATCATATTCGCCCCTTTACGTTACGTGGAATGTCTCCCGATCAAGTTCTGGTTTTAGTTAATGGTAAACGCTTACATGCAAGTTCTTTATTGCATGTCAATGGAGCTATAGGGCGCGGCTCTACAGGGGTAGATTTAAATAGTATCCCCTTACGCTCTATTGAAAGAATTGAAGTGTTAAGAGATGGTGCT
>WTBX01000026.1 GCA_013138855.1 Methylococcaceae bacterium | reverse complement strand
CAACAAGAATATATTCTTGTAAAGACTCTAGGCTACGATATTGCGCAAATTTTTCATTTCTATCATAATCTTTGGTTGAATCTGATAACACTTCGATGATGACGACAGGATTTAACAGAATATCTTTGCTGTTATTATACAATTCTGGCTCACCTTTAATAATTAATACATCAGGATATAAAAAGCTATTTTTTTGCGGAACCCATAATTTAATATCCGAAATATAAACGCGAAAATCCTTTTTTTTCAGCGCAAAATTTAATTCTGCATATAAATTACCTGAAATTTGATTGTGTTCTGGTGTGCCGCCCGCCATTGTAAAAATTTCCCCGTTGTAATATTCACTTCGCTCAGTCGCGTGTTCTTCTAAGCTCAAATACTCTTCTACACTGTAAAAATCAGAGACTGTTTGCGTTTGTGCCATAAGAGATTCCTTTTATATAGAGATGAAAAACTGGGCTTCATTCCTCTCCACCCAGTTTAAATTTTCAAAGATTAGTGACTAACTTCGACAACCGCGCCTTTAGTTTGTCCAATTTCTTCTAAAGTTGCTTCAAACCAATCTGTAGTAATATCGAATGGTTTGCCACCTTTAATGCGTGGAAATTCAATTGCACGTAGGATGCCATTGTCATCATCATGACCCATAACACCAGACTCACGACGCAAGGCACATTCAACCGCTAAATCAGCACATGATTTAATCAAACGCATATCTTCAACATTCGCAGCCGCAGCTCTAGCAAAATAACCTGATTTTTGAACCAACGTTTTTTCAGCACCAATCATTTCAGCAAATTGCTCACCGAACCATTTACCAGGGTTGATAGCATCTAATTTAACGTGACCGAAAGCATCACGAGGAACTTCTTCACCTTTCGCTTCCATTTCAGCAATAATCGCACTCACGCCCGCGCCTTCTGAAACAAAAATATTAACGCAATCTACTTGATCCATCACAGTGCGTAAACGCTCAGCTTCGGCTTTTAAATCAATTTCCATTTCAGGAATAAAGACACCATGCACTTCAAATGCAATACGGCTTAAACCTAATTCTGGCAACCATTCAGACTGGTCTAATAATTTGCGATATGCTTGAGCTGTTGCCGCTGTCAACCAACCACAACTACGTCCCATGACTTCATGAACAATTAACATGCGTGGGTTAGAGTTATTCTCATCCACAACATTTTTAAAGTAACGTGCGCCTTCCTCAGCCGCAGTCCACGCACCTAAAGATTGTTTGATTGGGAAAACGTCATTATCAACCGTTTTAGGTAAACCGATGACTGTTAAACCGTAATCATTTTCACCTAAATAGGCAGCCAAATCTGCCGCTGCGGTATTCGTGTCATCACCACCAATTGTGTGTAAAACATCAACGCCATCTTTAATTAATTGGTCAGCCGCGACTTTTTGTGGGTCTTCGCCTTCCATCACTAAACCACGTTTTACGCAGTCTTTAACATTGGTTAATTTAACGCGACTGTTACCAATGGTTGAACCACCGAATTTTTGTAATAACCCAGCTTTAGCACGAATTTCAGGCGTGACTTCATAAAAATCACCCAATAATAGACCTTTATAACCACTGCGATAGCAAATAATTTCGATACTAGGATCTATTTCGGTATAACGCTCGATTAAGCTACCGATAGCAGAGTTAAGACAAGGGGCTAAACCGCCTGCGGTTAATATTGCAACTTTTTTTGGTTTATTCATAGGATTTATAAATGATAAATTTAAAAATAAGATGTTGATAGTTATCGTTTAATGAGCTATCAAACATCGGTTAAAAGTTTGGATACAAGACTTTTACTTGAGATCTAACGCCTTGGGATTTTAACACATTCCACCTATTGCTTTTATTTCTCTAATACCGTTAAGAAATGGAAATAGGCGGAGACGCGACTTTTAGTCGCGCACGAAATTTCAGGTATGAATTTTAAAGCGAGTTTATCTTAATCTGTCTAGTTTATCGGTTTTGGATATGTTTTTTAGGTCTCGTGCGCGACTAAAAGTCGCGACTCCATAAATACCTGAAAACGTTTACTTTGTTACTTATGCCGATTATTTTAATTTAGCTTTCAGCATTTTATTTACTTCCGCAGGGTTCGCCTTACCTTGCGTCTGCTTCATCACTTGCCCGACAAAAAAACCGAAAACTTTATCTTTACCGCTTAAATATTGTTCGACTTGCCCTTGATTATCCGCAATGATTTTGTCGATAATCGCTTCAATCGCGCCAGTGTCGGTAATTTGTTTTAAGCCTTGCGCTTCGATAATTTCATCCGCACCGCCCTTGCCTTGCCACATTTGTTCAAAGACTTGTTTGGCAATTTTTCCTGAAATTGTATTATCGGCAATGCGTTTTAACAAGCCCGCTAATTGTTCAGCGTTGACAGGTGATTCAGTAATATCTAGCCCTGCTTTATTTAATGCACCTGCAAAATCGCCAATCACCCAGTTAGTGCATAATTTGACTTCACAGCCTGATTCTTTAATGACCGTTTCGTAAAAATCTGCAAATTGTTTTGATGAGGTTAAGATCGTGGCGTTTTCTTTATCTAATCCATATTGCTCTTGAAAACGCTGTTTTTTAGCCGTAGGTAATTCAG
>WTBX01000436.1 GCA_013138855.1 Methylococcaceae bacterium | reverse complement strand
GCATCTTTCACCGTTGCTTACGATTATTCAGACTCACATCGAACGAGTAACGCGGTTGATAGACTGATGGGGTTTATGGATCGCTACTTATTTTCAACGCGCTATTTTCATGGTAAATACTGGATTGTAGCAGAATATTCAATTCGTTCGTGGGCATTAATTTATAACTTTGCACCGTCAAATCCGACAACGATACGACTGCATCATGGGTGAAAAAGTCCTGCTGAGCGTCTTAACAAATTTCGTTATCATGATAACTGGTTGCAGAACCTTTTGATTTCGAGTTCGCAAAAGGGTGTTTTTGTTCCTCCCCTAAATGCGGGATAATCAGGTATTTTCGTTTCTTCTTAGTCGCTTTTCGCGCTGAAATAATCCGTGCGTGTTGCTCTCTGCCCGTATAAATAACCGTAAGAACCCCACTCTACCAATTGTCTTTGTGCGTATTTCCCCATACTCTCGTTCAGTGCAATCTTCTTCAAGACGATTCGGGTCATCAAATATCGCAACAGCCGTTAAAAAATCTATCCCATTTTTTTGTATATTAGAACTGTTTTTATTGTCATCCCATTCAAATTGCATTGCTAATCCTGCATTAAATCGTACCGGTTATCAGCATGACCACTAACTTTCATGATGACAACATTTTGATAGAAAAATAACAGGAGACTACTATGACAAGCAAAAACACTTTTCAACATTAAATAAATACTGGAATTAATAACAAAACCACGCCAGTCATAATTAGCGTGGGCAATAACAACAAGCCAAGAAACCATGCCACGCCTTTTTTCTTAGCTAGGTTAAGCGTCCAGCCCATAGCAGAAATGCGTTTAGGAACCCAAACACGGCTATCTGCATGGCTGAAATAAACGGTTAATAATTTACCGCCATCTGTCCAATTTTCATCTTTTTGCCATTCAGCTTGATTGGTTTCTTGTTGAGACATTTTTCTTCTCCTAAATAAAATCTACCTTCTGTTACTGTTACTCGTCTTCGGTATTTTGAATCATCTTATGCACTCGTCTGACTCCTAGTGCAACAATCAGCAAAACAAACGGCACGGCAAAACCTGAAACCACATCAGGCTCTATGTTCCAGCCTATTTTTTTCAATGCATCACTGACTGAGCCTATCAAACTCACCACATAAGTCGTAATCGCGACAATCGACACTCCTTCGACTGTTTCTTGTAAACGCAGTTGCATTTTTGCGCGTAAATCCATCGAAGTCAGTAAGGCTTGATTTTGCCGCTCTATGCTCATATCCACGCGAGTACGCAGTAATTGACTGGTATTACTAATTCGTTTCGATAACAGCGTAAAACGCTTATCTGTCGTATGGCAGGTATTAATTGCAGGCTCTAAACGACGATTCATAAACTCGCCTATCGTTTGTATCCCCTGAATTCTATTTTCGCGTAAATCTGCAATACGCTGTTCTACTAATTTATAATAAGCATCAGCCGCACCAAAACGAAAATGATTGCTGGAAATATGATTTTCAACTTCCGCAGCCAATGTCGTTAATTCATCTAATAATATATTATCATCATTATCTTCTTCAGAAATTGCCTGAGTAATCGCCAATAAGCGTTTGTCCCCCTGATTAACCTTAGGAATTAATTGTTTGGCAACAGGAAAGGCAAGCAACGCCATTACTCGATAAACTTCAATTTCAAATAACCGCTGTAGTAAACGTCCTGCTTGTTGGGTTTTTAAACTGTGGTCAATAATTAAGAAGCGGCTAAAGCCATCAACATGGATTCTAAAATCGGTAAAGGCTTGTGCCGCTCCGCCTGAAACCTCGGCACCTACGAGCGGATTATCAGAAAAATAAGCGGATAGCTTTTCTAAATCAGGTTCTTTCTCAGTGGCAGGTATGATGGTTGCATGGGCGGCAACCATAGTTTTACCTGGTAACTCACTTAACCAGTCTATAGGAACTTGCTCCAATGCAGGCGCATCAAAAGGGTCGCCTTCTACATTTTGTACGTAAAAGGTATAACTAATAAATTCGGCGTGTTGCTCCCAGCGAATCTGAAAAGAATCAAAGACGGCGGTAAAATGGTCGGCATCTTTGTTCGGCGTGGTTACTCCGAATCTATCGCACAAAAGATTTAAATGAGCGCGAGCTTGGAGTTTTTCTTCATGCGTTAAAAGTAGAGCTAAATGGCTGCATCTAACAGGAAGTTCCAAAATAACCGAAGCGCGTGCATGAACTTCGTTATGGAGTTTAAAGCGTTGGCCGTGATTGTCAGGTAGAGGAAATAAGGTTGCCACAATAATAATTAAGTTGCTGAGAATAAGCGCGATTGTAAGCAAAAACTTGAGCGGGGGAAAGGTTAAACATTATAGTCGTCCAGAAAAGTTTCGAGCTGTATGGTTAACTCAACCTAAATTAAGAAATAAAACCGAGAATAACATAAGACTGGCGGCTATCCGAAAGACGTAGTCTTTTGGGTAGCTGCCAGTCCCCAATAAATATATTAATACGAGCATGGGGACTGGC
>WTBX01000132.1 GCA_013138855.1 Methylococcaceae bacterium | reverse complement strand
GTTTAACTAAACCGTTAATTCGTCGTGAAGGTGTCGCTAAAACCACTGAATTACTCGACCCAAACGATTTAGATTCAGTTTTTAGAGAAGCAACATGGGAAGAAGCCTTAGACTTTGCAGCCAATGGCTTGAAAAAAATCCGTGATGAAAAAGGCAAAAAAGCACTTGCAGGGCTAGGTTCTGCAAAAGGCAGTAATGAAGAAGCCTATTTATTCCAAAAATTAGTCCGTATAGGATTTGGCTCAAATAATGTCGATCACTGTACGCGCTTATGTCATGCGTCCTCAGTTGTCGCTTTGCTAGAATGTTTAGGCTCTGGTGCGGTATCAAATCCTGTAGAAGATGTCGCTAAAGCCGAAGTCATTATTATTATTGGCTCAAACCCTACCGTAAATCATCCTGTTGGCGCGACCTTTATGAAAAATGCCGCTCAAAACGGCACAAAAATCATCTTAATAGATCCTAATCGCACCGCGATTGCAAAATATGCCAGCCATGTTTTACAATTCCGTCCTGATACCGATGTCGCCTTATTAAACGGCATCATGCACGTTATTCTCGATGAAGGTTTGCAAGATGATAAATTCATCGCTAAGCGCACCGAAGATTTCGACGATATGCGCCTGCATTTGAAAAAATACAGCCCTGAACATGTCGCCCCTATTTGTGGCATTGATGCCGACATGATTCGTGAAGTCGCCAGACTTTATGCAAGCTCTAAAGCCTCAATGATTTTATGGGGTATGGGTATTTCTCAACATATTCACGGTACAGACAACGCCCGCTGTTTAATTGCCCTAGCCTTAATGACAGGTCAAATTGGTAGAGAAGGCACTGGTTTACATCCTTTGCGCGGTCAAAATAATGTTCAAGGCGCGTCAGATGTCGGTTTAATCCCAATGGTATATCCTGATTACCAATCGGTTGAAGACCCAGCCATACAAGCAAAATTTGAAAAACTTTGGGGGGCTAAGTTAGATCCAGAACGTGGCTTAACCACCGTGGAAATGATTCATGCGATTTTAGATGATGAAGTGTTTGGCATGTATGTTGAAGGTGAAAACCCTGCCATGTCTGATCCAAATCAAAATCATGCGAGAGCAGCGTTTGCTGCGTTAGAACATCTAGTGGTTCAAGACATATTCTTAACCGAAACCGCAGGTTTTGCGGATGTTATTTTACCTGCCTCAGCCTTTTATGAAAAAACAGGCACATTCTCCAATACAGATCGCCGCGTACAAATGGGAAGACAAGCTGTCAACCCACCAGGTGATGCGAAACAGGATTTATGGATTATTCAAGAAGTTGCTAATCGTTTAGGTTGTGGCTGGAATTATTCAGGCGCGGAAGATGTATTTAATGAAATGCGTACAGCAATGAGCAGTATTGCGGGCATGACATGGGATAGAATAGAAGCAGAAGATTCGTTAACCTATCCTTTAGAAAATGTTGGCGATGCGGGCGAGCCGATTATCTTTATCGACGATTTCCCTACTGAAAACGGACGCGGAAAATTTGCCCCCGCTGAATATATTCAAGCGGATGAATTGCCTTCTGATGAATACCCTTTAATTTTTATTACAGGGCGACAATTAGAGCATTGGCATACAGGCAGTATGACCCGTCATTCTCCCACGTTAGATGCTATTGAGCCAGATCCAGTGGTTGCTTTGCACCCAGAAGACTTGGACAATTTAGGTATTGAAGCGGGTGGGTTAATTACCATTGAATCACGTCGTGGCAAAATCACCGCTTATGCACGTTCAGAGTTAGGTATTCAAAAAGGCTCAATGTTTATGGCTTTTTGCTATAACGAAGCCAGTGCGAACTTGATTACCAATGAAGCCTTAGACCCTTCTGCAAAAATCCCCGAATTTAAATTCTGCGCAGTCAAAGCCACCGCAGGTGGAGAGATTGCAACACGTATAAATTAAATTCACACCCAAACCTTTGAGGTTTCCAAAACCTCAAAGGTTTTCTCTTTTTATCCTGCCCCAATGTTGTTATCGTAACAACTCATCTCAAACTCTCCCTTTCATCAAAACATCAGTTATAAGCTTACAACTGAGATATTCCCCACCAATCAATTTGAGTTACAATTAAAAAATAAATATTTCGTTAAAGCGTAGTATTTTTCAAAAAGGTGCGCCCTATCAGGTAAAATTCAACACCAAATTGATGATAGTTCCTCGTGATTCTGTAAATTTTCAACCTGTGCGATTAAAATTTAGATTTTTCACAAAAGCAATTACTAGCCACTTGGCACCGCGATCTTTAGTCGCGGAACGCTTGCAATGCGAAGACGTTTTTTTAATTAAGTTGAGAGTATTGTTAACGCTTTCCGCGACTAAAGATCGCAGCTCCGACACATATTTAACTTGATTTTAAAACCTAACCGTACAGGTTGAAATTTTTTGATGTAAAAACAATAAAATAATATGGCAGAAAACATACACGATAAAGGATACAAGCGTTTATTTTCCAATAAACAGTTTTTCCGTGAGTTGATTCAAACTTTTGTGACAGAAGATTGGGTTAAAGATATTGATTTTGAGGATTGTCAGAAGGTTGATAAGTCTTTTGTGTCGGCGCATTATAAGGAAACTGAAAGCGATATTATTTATAAGGTTAAGTTTAAAAACAAAGAGGCTTATATTTACTTGTTGTTGGAGTTTCAATCCACTGTAGTTTGGTATATGGCGTTGCGGGTGTTGAATTACGTCAGCAATTTTTATATGGATTATGTGGAAGAGGATAATAAGGTTCGTAAGTTGCCGCCTGTTTTCCCCTTGATTTTGTATAACGGTGATGAGAAATGGACGGCAGCGACTGATTTTAGAAAATTATTGGAACAGCCTGAGTTGCTACGTCATTACGCGCCAGAAATGCACTATTTTAAGATTGCCGAGAATGAGTATGATAAGGAAACCTTGCTTGAAATTAATAATTTGATTTCGCTGTTATTTTTATCTGAAAATAATGAGGATGTAGAAGTTCTTGTTCAGCAATTATTACAGTTGTTTGTAAAAGAAACTGACAAGGAAGCGGTTTCTATTTTGTTAAATTGGTTTAAG
>WTBX01000307.1 GCA_013138855.1 Methylococcaceae bacterium | reverse complement strand
AAAAAAGAACAGGGCTTACGCCTGAAGAACAGACCCAATTAAAACTCGCTCGAAAAGACCTAAAATCAAAGGGGTCAGAGTAACTTGGTTTTTTCTAGCTCCCTCTTTTCAAGTAAAAATTCATCCGAGCGTTGTGTTAAAGATCAAGTTATATTGTCAATACAGTACAGCATTAAAAATAATATGGTTACACTATACTAGACACAACAAAACGGAGGATATAAAAATATATCAATCCCTGTCAGAGCCTGTAATAATCTCACTTAAAGAAAACTTAAATTCAAGAAATAAAAACGCATCCTTAAATCTAGTATTTTCCGAGAGGCTTCTCACAACCCTCTTAAAAATATCGCCACAACATCATAAGGGGTTTAAATCATGTTCAAAAAAATCAAACCTTACCTATTCGCATTGCTAGTACTCACATCACTAAACGCTTGCATCCACCTTGAAGTTCTGGACGTTAGAAATAAATCCGAAGAATTATATAAAGAAGGACGAACCACAGAAATTATTCCTCTGGTTGAAACCACTATGGCGAAGGTCAAGGAGGAGCTGGGCGCAGACCATTATTATATTGGCGAGGCTTATCACTATCTGGCTATTTTGTATGCGTATACCATTAATAATTTTGAATTAGCCGATACTTATTTTAAGCGAGCATTAGAAATTCGCACAAAAAATAATGGTCTGGAACATCGTGACACCATCGAAACCATTAATATGATGGGATTTCTTTATCAAGTGACAGGGAAGCTTGAGTTAGCCGAATCACAGTTTAAAAAAGCACTCGCGCTTCGTATTAAAGTATTAGGAGCCGACCATCCTGATACCGCTGATTCTGAAACTTATCTCGCAGGTTTATATCTGCGTCTCGGGCGTTATGGCAAAGCGGAAAAGTTAGCACTCCATGCTAGTAAATATGAACAGGAAGAAGTGTCGATTCGTCATCCTACTCCTGGCGAAGCCTTCGCGCTACTTGGCTCTATTTATTCAGCAATGGGTGATAATAAAGAGTCAGAAGAATATTATAAAAAGTCATTGGCATTAAAGCGAAAAGAACTCGGTGCTGACCATTCGGAAGTTTCCCACAGCCTAAGTGCCTTGGGACATATTTACATGAATCGTGGCGATCAAGATAAAGCCATCAAATATTTCAACAACGCACTTCGTATTAGAGAAAAAGCATTTGGTCATATTCACGGCTTCACAGGAGATACCATTATCGCGCTAGGAAATAGCTATTTAATGAAAGGCGATAAAATACTTGCGAGTAAATATCTGACAGAAGGATTAGATGTTTATAAAAAATCTATGGGCGAAGATAATTATCGAGTTCTCTACGCCAAGAAAAATCTTGCGTATCTCTATCTATTTCAGCAAGATTTTGAAAAAGCGAAGCAGCTTTGCGAAAGCATTTTAATATCGCCCCAAACACAGGCTCTTAAATCCCTATCGTGGTCTACTAAAATTCTTTATAGCATCATTCAAAACAAGCTTGGCAATACCGATATTGCAATATTCTTTGGTAAAAATGCGGTAAATGAATTACAAACAATGCGTTCAGACATCACCACGCTGGATAATAAACTGCAAAAAGGTTTTGTACGAGAACGTGCCTACGCCTACCGTACTCTAGCAACAACTTTAATAGAAACAGGAAGGCTCGCAGAAGCACAGCAAGTTTTGACCATGCTTAAGGAAGATGAACACTTTAGCTATGTTCGCCGCTCTAAACAGTTTGATGATGTTAAAAAAACACGCGTCAATTACAATGCCACAGAAGAACCTTGGCAACAACGCTATCAAGAAATTAATACCCAGATCGCTCAAACAGGAAAAAATTTAGAACGATTAAGAAATAAAAAAAGAACAGGGCTTACGCCTGAAGAACAGACCCAATTAAAACTCGCTCGAAAAGACCTAAAAGTCGTTAAAAAAGTCTTCAATCAATTCCTTGATGAATTGACGGCTGAAATTAAAAAAAATAGCCCTACCCGCGCGGCGGAAATCGGTAAAAAAAATCTATCAAGTTTAAAAGCAATGCAAGGTACGCTTAGAGAACTAGGAAAAGGCGTTGTACTTGTTCATTACTTAATTACAGACGAGACTTTGTACATTATATTAACGACCCCAAATGTGCAGATAGTCCGCCGAAAAAATATAAAATCAAGTCAACTGAATAAAGAGATTAATACCCTACGACGTGCCTTACAAAGCCCTGACTCAGAGCCTAAAAAACCTGCTTATCTAATGTATCAAACCTTATTTGCACCGATTGCAAAAGATTTATCACAAGCAGGCGCGAAAACCATTATGACCTCATTAGATGGGGCGTTACGTTATATTCCCTTATCAACCTTATATGATGGTGAAAAATATCTCGCCGAAAAATATTCTTTCACCGTTTTTACCGCTGCCGCACAAACCAAATTAACCAGTAAACCTAATGCTAATTGGCGTGTCGCAGGACTAGGCGTTGTAAAAGAAATAGGCGGATTTATCAGCTTGCCTTCGGTAAAAAGTGAATTGAATAACTTAATAAAAACAGACGATAATGATAAAAAAGGGGTTTTACCTGGTACGATTCATTTAGATGAAAGCTTTACTAAAGAGGCGTTAATAGATGCGCTAGATAGCAATTTCCCTATTCTCCATATCGCCAGTCACTTTGTATTCAACACGGGTGCTGAAAAAAATTCCTTTTTATTACTCGGTGATGGCACACAACTCAGCCTTGCAGAGATCAGCGAAGAAGACTTCGACTTCAATAGTATCGACATGCTAACCCTTTCCGCCTGTGAAACAGCCGTAGGTAGCGTAGGTGCAAATGGTAATGAAATAGAAGGCTTTGGGTGGTTAGCACAACGTCAAGGCGCAAAATCCGTACTCGCCACACTTTGGCCAGTCGCTGATATTAGCACAGGAATATTCATGCAGAATATGTATGAAATAAAACAAAAAAAGAAACTCAGTAAAGCCGTGGCTGTACAACAGGCGCAACTTATATTTTTACATTCGCCGCAATTTTCTCATCCCTTTTTTTGGGGGCCTTTTATTCTAATGGGAAATTGGTTGTAAACAATCGACCATAAGTATCGTAACATCTGATGTTACAATCAAAGGGGGCGGAGTAAATTAATTTTTTCTAGTTCCTGCTTTTCAAGTGGGAATTCATACGAGCGTTGTGTTAAAGATCAAGCTGCATTGTCAATGCGGTAGGTGTTCCACTTGAAAATAATGTGCTTACACTATACTGGACACAACAAAATGGAGGATATGAAAATATGTTAATTTCAGAGATAGCTTGTAATAATCTCGCTTGAAGCAAAGCATTAAAACGTGCGGATAAGAAAATAGGAGGCTATAAAACTAGAAATTTATCAAATGATTTAAAATAAGTCTGAGGCGTGTTGCTAGACTTTTAAGAGGAGGACTTGCTAAGAAGTTAGATAAGTCTTTGATAATTGGGGTGAACGATGGGGCTCGAACCCACGACAACCGGAATCACAATCCGGGGCTCTACCAACTGAGCTACGCCCACCATAATATATGATGTTTTAAAAGAGGGATGGTACGCTTGACAGGACTCGAACCTGTTACCCTCGGCTTAGAAGGCCGATGCTCTATCCAGATGAGCTACAAGCGCATAGTTGGTCGGGGTAGAGAGATTCGAACTCCCGACATCCTGCTCCCAAAGCAGGCGCGCTACCAAACTGCGCTATACCCCGATATGACCTTCTAAAATTGACTTGTGTTTAAGTCGTTTCTCAATCAGTCCCTGAAAGAGCTGCTTATGATAATAGCACTTACTGTTTCCGTCAAACTTTTTTTAAAATAAATTTAATTTTTAATTACGGATAAATGAATTTATTTTTAATTACAAAGCCTTAGCTGAAATTTTATTATTTTCATGATTGCAGATGTGTCCGACATTTAAATCTACAAAGGGATAATTTTATAGCCTTGTTGATTCCAACTTAAGATACTCGCACCATCTTTTTTCCATTCACTTAATACAAATCGCTGTGCTTGTTGTTCATTTATCCTTAAATCATGTATCGCTGGTCTATGTGTATGTCCATGAATCAAACGCAATACCTTATATTTACCCATGACTTCAATTACCGTTTGTTGGTTTACGTCCATAATTTCCTGTGACTTGTTCTTTTTATGGAAGAAGCTGCGGAAACGATACCAACGTGCGCCCAGTAATCTTAATAATAAGGGTTTGGAGAGAATGTTTTGTTGCCATTCTTCAGTATGAGATTTTTCTCTAAACGCCTGATAGGGTTTGTCATCGGTGCAGAGTAGGTCGCCATGTGTAATTAAGGTGTTTACGCCGTACAAATCAATCACCGCATACTCATCTAATAAGATGATGCCTGTTTGCTGACAAAATCTATCGCCTAATAAAAAATCACGGTTTCCTTGTTGCAGGTAAATTTTTACGCCTGAATCGCTCAGATGTTTAAAGTGTTTTTTGATTTTATTAATAGGGGGTGTAAAGTCGTCATCACCAACCCAAACATCAAATAAATCTCCGAGTATATAAATAGCTTTTGCTTTTGTGGCTTCGGTGTTGAGAAAATTTAAAAATCGCTGGGTGATGGCGGGTTTTTCTAATGCAATATGCAGGTCAGAAATGAAGAAAATATTTTTTTCAGGATTGGATAAGGAGGGCATACTATTAGTATTCTTACTCTGAGGGGTAAATTTAGAGTCTTTTACTCGATGTTCAAGTTTTTTGGAGAGCCGTCCTTCTAGGCGGTTTTTCTCGGTTTAATTTTTATTTAAACGCTATATTTTTACTTCTGTGAAGCCGCCTAGAAGGACGGCTCTCCATCAATACGAGTTATCAAAATCATCAAAAAAACTTAATATTGAACTTTAGAAAAGAAAACCTCCGAGGTCTTAAAGACCTCGGAGGTTTCGCTTATTCTACGATTTCAGCCGTTTCAATCACGATGTTAGTCTTAGGCACATCTTGATGATGACCATTTGAACCTGTTGGTTGCTCAGACATGGCATCAACGACTTCCATCCCTTCAATAACTTCTGCAAAAACCGCATAACCCCAACCTTGAGCTGTCGGGCTAGTGTAATTTAAGGAATCATTATCTTTATAGTTAATAAAAAACTGCGAACTAGCAGAATCTGGCACATTAGTTCTTGCCATTGCTAAAGTTGCGCGATTATTTTTTAAACCGTTATCGGCTTCATTTTTAATCTGGTCGTGTGAACGTTTCTCGTTAAAATCTGTATCAAAACCGCCTGCCTGTGCCATAAAACCAGGAATAACGCGGTGAAAAATAGTACCGTTATAAAAACCTTCTTTAACATAGGTTAAAAAATTTGCCGCTGAAATCGGCGCGTTCTCATTGTCCACAGCAATAATAATATCGCCTAATGAAGTGGTCATTTTTACTTTGGTAATGTTTGCTGACATGATGTTTTCCTTTGCAAATAAAATGTTTGTGAATGAAAAGAGCATCAAAAAAAGCAATAAATTTCGCATAGTTTCCTCTGTTGTTGATGCAAATGCGTAATTTTAGTCGGTTTTTGCTTGAAAGAGAAATTTAGGCTTGGTAAATTGGACGGTTTTCTAATCTTCTTTCACTCTTCCTCATTCAAAATGCTGAAAATATATAACACCCTTACCCGAAAAAAAGAGACTTTTACCCCCCGCGTTGCTGGCAAAGTGGGTATGTATGTTTGCGGTATGACTGTTTATGATTACTGTCATATCGGTCATGCGCGGGTGATGGTCGTGTTTGATATAGCAGCGCGTTACTTGCGTTATTCTGGGTATGAC
>WTBX01000002.1 GCA_013138855.1 Methylococcaceae bacterium | reverse complement strand
CCATTTTGCCCAATCACGGCAACACGTTCACCGACTTCAACCATTAAATTAAAATTTTCAAACAGTTGTTTATCGTAGCCTTTGCTCAAGCCTTCTAATTCTAAGGCGAGACGATGTAGTCTTTTAGTTTGCTCAAAACGAATAAACGGATTTTGACGACTAGACGGTTTAATTTCTGCCAGACTAATTTTATCTAATTGTTTAGCGCGTGAAGTTGCTTGTTTTGATTTAGACGCATTCGCAGAAAAGCGACTCACAAAGGCTTTAAGGTCATTAATCTGCGTTTGTTTTTTAGCATTTTCAGATTGTAATTGCTCAATAACCATCGTTGAAGCGGTCATATAATTATCATAATTACCTGAATAAAGACGGATTTCACCGTAATCTAAATCTGCCATGTGCGTACAGACGCTGTTTAAGAAATGTCTATCATGCGAAATAATAACCATCGTACAATTACGCTCGTTTAATATCCCTTCTAACCAACGAATTGCGTTGATGTCCAAGTTATTGGTAGGCTCATCGAGTAGCATGATATCTGGATCAGCAAATAAAACCTGTGCCAGCAATACCCGCAATTTCCAACCAGGTGCAACCTCACTCATCAAGCCATAATGTTGCTCAACAGGAATACCTACGCCTGCCAATAACTCACCCGCACGCGCTTCGGCGGTATAGCCATCCATTTCGGCATATTCAGATTCCAAATCCCCTGCCCGCATTCCATCAGCTTCAGTCATTTCTGGCTTGGCATAAATCGCATCGCGTTCTGATTGAATTGTCCATAGTTCTTCATAGCCCATCACCACCGTGTCGATGACGCGACAATCTTCGTAAGCAAATTGATCTTGTTGTAATTTACCGATACGTTGATTAGGGTCTTTAGAGATATTGCCAGCGGTGGCTTCTAAATCGCCGCCTAAGATTTTCATAAAGGTTGATTTTCCGCACCCATTCGCACCGATGAGTCCATAGCGATTACCATTACCAAACTTGACAGAAACGTCTTCAAACAAAGGTTTTGCGCCAAATTGAATAGTGATATTTGCAGTTGTTAGCATGTTTTATTTTCCAGAAGAGATAATCAACAGATATTTGCTGTTGCTAAGTAGTAAAGTTAAAAAAGGCTGCATATTCTACGCGCTTTTAAGAAAGGAGTGAAAAAACATATTTTTTCACGCTAAATAATGAAAAAACCTACGTTTTTTAATGACTAATCATAGCGATTAATGAAGCTCTGTTATAATTGTCGGTTACTTATTATTACGGTTACTTACTATGTCTGGCGATAGCTTTTCTTCTCTTCCTCTTTCCAAAGCACAACTAGCTAATTTAGATTCGCTGGGCTACCAAAAAATGACCCCGATTCAAGCGCAAGGCATTCCGCATGTATTGCAAGGCAAGGATTTAATTGCTCAAGCAAAAACAGGCAGTGGTAAAACCGCGACTTTTGGGATTGGTTTATTAAATCATATTAATCCGCGTTTTTTTGGGGTACAGGTTTTAGTATTATGCCCTACACGCGAATTAGCCGATCAAGTCGGTAAAGAATTGCGTAAATTAGTGCGTAGTACGCCTAATATAAAGTTAGTGTTATTGTGTGGCGGTAAGCCCTTTGGGTTCCAAAAAGATTCGTTGAAACATGGGGCGCACATTGCCGTAGGGACACCGGGGCGGATTCAAGATCATTTGACGCGTGAAACTTTAAACCTAGAGGGTTTGAAAGCATTGGTTTTAGATGAAGCCGATAGAATGTTAGATATGGGTTTTGCTGATGTGATTAATGAAATCATTGAGCAAACACCTGAAAATCGTCAGACCTTGTTATTTTCAGCAACCTATCCTGATACGATTAAAAAAATGTGTCACTCAGTATTACATGAACCTGTCACCGTAAAAGTTGAAGCCGAGCATCATGACAGTGTGATTGAACAGGCATTTTATCAAGTCAAAGAACATCAAAGAAATGATACTTTATTAGCCTTATTTGAGCATTATCAACCTGAAACAACGGTAGTATTTTGTCATACAAAAATACAATGTAATGAAGTTGCACGCTTTTTAGACAGTCATAATATTGAAGCTTTAGCTATTCATGGTGATTTAGAACAACGTGACCGCGATCAAGTGTTGGTGCGTTTTGCGAATAAAAGTTGTTCGGTTTTGGTTGCGACTGATGTTGCGGCGCGGGGTTTAGATATTAAGTCTTTGAATGCGGTAATTAATTTTGAGTTACCACGCGACCCAGAAATTTATGTGCATAGAATTGGACGTACAGGGCGTGCAGGTGAAACAGGGATTGCGTTGAGTCTTTTTATTGATTCTGAAAAAATGCGGGTGAAGGCGGTTGAGGAGTATCAAGATAAGCCATGTGTGATTGAGAATCCTAAGGCGTTAAATCGTGATGCTAAATTCGCAGTTCATCCCATTATGGCGACAATGCAAATTGATGTCGGGCGCAAAAATAAGATTCGTGCAGGCGATATTTTAGGCGCATTAACGGGTGATGCAGGTTTAGCGGGTTCACAGATTGGTAAGATTGATATTTTTGAAGTTCAAAGTTACATTGCAATTGATCGTAAAGCTTTACGCAAGGTGTTAGATTATTTTGCTGATGGGAAGATTAAAGGGCGCAGTGTTCGAGCGCGAATGATTTCTTAATTAATAGTTTCCATGCTCCTGCGTCCTGTCATACAACGCTGGAGCGTTGTCAACTGCATTCCCACGCAGGAGCGTGGGAACGATTAAAAATTTGTATTTTAAACTAACGCCCGCATCACTTGACACGAAAAGGGGC
>WTBX01000283.1 GCA_013138855.1 Methylococcaceae bacterium | reverse complement strand
AAAGTCGATATTACCTTAAATTCAAAAATTCAAAAATTAACAGGACTCGCCGAGCCTGTACGTTCTTTATTAGGGCAAACGCTTAGTTTAAATGCTGATATTGAAATTAAGCCAGAATCCAGCGTTCTAGTAAAAAAATTACAGCTTAATGCTAAAGCTGTTTCAATGAATGCGAAGACTCAACTTAATTTAAAAAACCAGCAACTAAAAGGTAAGCTTAACCTAGCAATTCCACAATTAGCGACGAAAGATTTAAAGCTACAGCAAGCTAAAGCACAAATTAATATAAGCGGAACAATAACTAATCCTGATATAGAGGCGGTTATTAATTTGGCGAAACTCGAAGCCGCAGAGCAAAAGTTTAAAGCACTCAAGCTTAAATTAACCGCTAAAGATGTCATTGATAATTTACGAGGCGCGTTACAACTGAGCTTAAAACAGCATGGTCAGCCTTTAACCTTAAATACAAATTACGCATTAAAAAAACAGCAATTAAACTTAGATAAACTTTCCTTAAATGCTCCGAAAACGAAATTAAAAGGGCAAATTTCCATTAATTTAACGACCGCTTTGGCACAAGGAAAGTTAGTCGCAAACAGTGATTTAAGCGCGTTAAAACCTTGGACTGGACAAGCTCTTAACGGTCAGTTGAATTTAAGCGCAGACTTTAAACCGCTAAAGCAACAACAATACCTGCAACTAAAAACCCAACTTAATCAATTTAAAATAGCAGAGTTAAAAATTAAAAGCATAGAGCTTGAGGCACAAATCGAACACGCCTTAAAAAATCCACACATTAACGCGAATTTAAAACTACAACAATTAACCCAGCAACAAACTCTGCTGGAAAAATTAAACTTAAATGCCAAAGGTTTATTATCTAATTTGACATTAATCCTTGATATTAAAGGAAAGCATCAGCAAGCTTTCGCGCTCAATTCAGTTGGCATCTTAAAACATAGCGATAAGCAAACCCAATTTCAGTTACAAAAACTAGCAGGCACTGCCGCCAAACAAAAGCTTAAGCTTAATGACACTAGCACGGTGACATTAGCAGGAAAAAATATCACCCTCAGCCCTTTCGCCTTATCAATTGGCTCGGCCAATTTGCAAGCCCAACTTGATTACAGCTTGCAAAAAATACTGGGTGAAGTAAAACTGGATTTGCCATTAACTTTTGTTAATCAATTTGTAGAAATACCCGTAAAAGGTGATGTAAATGCACTTATAAATTTAGCAGGAACGGCAAAACAACCCGAAATTAATTTAGCCGTTAATTTAAAAGATTTAAAATCAAAAGCTTTCGATTTTAAAAAGTTTCCAGCTACCCAAATCCAACTTAAAGCTACGTTGAAACAACAGCATTTAAACGCTGATGTAAATATCAATAATCCGCAATTTAAACGTGCTATCCAACTGCAAGTGCAATCGCCTGTGACATTACAATTAGAACCTTTTACCTTTGTATTGCCAGAAGAACAAAGCTTAAAAGGTCAATTAATTGCGGCCTTAGATTTAGCGCAAACGACTAAAAATTTACCGTTAAAAGGTCAGCAAATAAAAGGTGATTTTAATATTAATTTAAATTTAGCAGGATCAATCAAACAGCCGCAATTACAAGGTAATATTAATTTAAAAAATGGCGAATATCAAAACTCACTCACCGAAACTTTTTTTAAGGCGATTCATTTAAATATTGATGCCAAGCCCAATCAAATCAGGCTAACAGATTTAAGTTTAAAAGATAATGAAGCGGGTGATTTAAAGGCAAAAGCTTTCCTTACTTTAGATGAAAGTGCGCATTATCCAATGTCTGCTGAAATTGATTTCAACCATCTCCAACTCGCCAATAGCCCCGATTTAAAAACCCACCTCAGTGGTGGTTTAAAACTTAAAGGCGACAGTCAAAACGCCTTATTATCAGGCTTATTAAATATTGATGATTTTAATTTAACGCTCCCCTCTATGAGCGATCAAGAAGATATTCCCGAAATGGAGGTCATTGAAATCGGCGGTGATAGAGCGAGTGCTAAAGAGCAATTAAAACAAAAAAAGGCGAATGCTAAAAAAGCCTTAAATTTAAAATTGGATGTCGGGGTAAAAATTGCCAAGCAGTTTTATATTAAGGGTTATGGTTTAGATTCTGAATGGCAAGGAGATTTAAGTATTAAAGGCGTTGCAACCATGCCTAAAGTCTTAGGAAAAATACAAACTAAACGCGGCTCCTTAGAAGTTTTAAATAATCGTTTTGTGTTTAGGCAAGGAATAATTGATTTTAATGGCGCGTACCCACCGTTACCCAGTTTAAATATAGAAACGGTTACCGAAACCGATACAGGAGAAGCCGCGATTCGTATTAGCGGGATGGCGGATAATCCTCAATTAAAATTAGCACATACGCCTGATTTACCTCAGGATGAAATCTTATCCAGTTTATTATTTGGGCAAGATGTTAAAAGTATTTCGCCCATGCAAGCGTTACAATTAACTGATGTAATCGGCATTATCGCAACAGGTGGTTTAGCAAGTATGGGTACTTTAGGCAGCGTTCAATCGGGTTTAGGTTTAGATAGACTCAATATTGGTGGGGATGATTTTGATACTGCTTCGGTAAAAGCGGGTAAATATATCACTGATAAAATTTATCTGGAAGTCGAGCAAGGTCTACAAAGCGAATCTAGCACCGCCACCGTAGAAATTGATTTATTACCCGATATAAAAGCTGAAATTGAATTTAATCAGGAATCGGATAGTTCGGTGGGGATAAAATGGAAGCATGATTATTAATATAACTCGGAAACGCGACTTTTAGTCGCGCACGAGACCCAAAAAAATCTTCACAATTTATCATTAAAACAAGCTCGTTTTAAAATTAATGCTTGAAATTTCGTGCGCGACTAAAAGTCGCGGCTCCGCCTGAATAGTAACTATTAATTGATAATTATCAATTGTAAATTAACAATGATAAGTGGGGAAGTAATGGCTAATACAAATACATACTATGCTGATGTTGTGGTTATTGGCGGAGGGCCTGCGGGGACTACTGTTGCTAGTTTGTTAGTGGAGAAAGGTTATTCAGTTTGCTTGCTGGAAAAATCTCATCATCCGCGTTTTCATATTGGAGAATCGTTATTACCTCTCAATATGCCAATTTTGGAACAATTAGGCGTATTAGACGCTGTGCAGAAAATTGGGGTGATTAAATATGCGGCTGAATTTAATTCGACCATATCTAAACACCAACAAGATATTTTTTATTTTTCTAAAGCAATAGAAAATCGCTATCCCCATGCTTTTGAAGTCAAACGGGCTGAGTTTGACAAAATCCTGTTTGATAATGCCAAAGCAAAAGGGGTAAAAACTTTTGAAGGCGTTAAAGTTAATGACGTTGATTTAAGCGGTGAAAATAAGCGTGTTTTCGCTGTTGATGAACAAGCACAAAGCTTAATTTTTGAAGGGCGTTATGTCATTGATGCTTCGGGGCGAGATACTTTCTTAGCCAATAAATTAAAATTAAAACAACGCAATCCTAACCATCAAATGACCGCTGTTTATGGGCATTTTAAGCACGTCGAACGCAGAGCGGCGAAAGATGAAGGGAATATTAGTATTTATTGGTTTAATCAAGGCTGGATTTGGTTAATCCCTTTAGCGGATGATGTGATGAGTGTTGGGGTGGTTTGCTATCCTGAGTATTTAAAAAATCGTGCAGGTTCATTAGAGGATTTTTTCTTTGAAACTTTACATAGCATTCCAGAAATACAAACACGAATGAATACCGCTGAATTAATTTCTGAGATTAAAGCGACTGGAAATTATTCCTATCAATCTTCAAAAATGGCGGGCGAAGGTTATTTATTAATTGGTGATGCTTATGCCTTTGTTGATCCTGTATTTTCCAGCGGGGTTTATTTGGCGATGAAAAGCGCGGTACTCGCGGCAGATTTAGTCGATAGCCAATTAAGCGAGTCAGAAAATTCTGCCATGCAATTCA
>WTBX01000415.1 GCA_013138855.1 Methylococcaceae bacterium | reverse complement strand
GCACCAAAAACATTGCGCAAAGCTTCTAATTCTCGCGTATCACCGACTGGGGTGCTAGTTCCATGCGCATTAATATAATCTATTGAACCCTCAACCGTAGACATGGCTTGCTGCATACAACGTACTGCTCCTTCTCCCGAAGGCTGCACCATATCATAACCATCAGAAGTCGCACCGTAACCTGTTAATTCAGCGTAGATTTTCGCACCACGCGCTTTAGCGTGTTCTAACTCTTCAATAACTAAAACACCACCACCACCAGAAATAACAAAACCATCACGGGTTGCATCATAAGGTCTGGAAGCTGTTTCTGGCGCATCGTTATATTTAGAGGATAATGCCCCCATGCCATCAAATAACATCGACATCGTCCAATGAACTTCTTCACCACCACCGGCAAAGACAACATCTTGCTTACCTAGCTGGATTAATTCCATTGCATGACCAATACAATGCGCACTGGTTGCACAAGCGGAACTGATGCTGTAATTGACACCTTTAATTTTAAACGGTGTAGCTAAACAAGCTGTATTGGTGCTGGACATAGTGCGAGTCACCATATAAGGCCCTACGCGCTTAATGCCTTTACTACGCAAAATATCAGCAGCATCAACAAGGTTTGAAGTCGAAGGCCCTCCAGACCCCATCACCAAACCTGTTTTAAAATTTGAAACCTCAGATTCCTCTAAGCCTGAATCAGCAATGGCTTGCTGCATAGCAATATAATTAAATGCGGCGCCATCGCCCATAAAGCGTTTAACTTTACGATCAATAAATTCATCTAAATCTATATCAATGACACCATGTACATGGCTTCTAAAACCCATCTCCTGATACACATCAGCAAAACTAATACCAGAACGCCCTTCTTTTAGTGACGTGGTGACTTCATCTTTATTATTACCGATACTAGAAACAATGCCTAATCCTGTGACTACGACTCTTTTCATAATTCCTCCTAGAAGTCTTCTGTAGACGTAAACAAACCCACTCTCAAGTCGGTCGCTTCATAAATAACTTTGCCATCAACTTCCATCGTCGCATCAGCAATCCCCATGACTAACTTACGTAAAATCACACGCTTTAAATTAATACGGTAAGTCACTTTTTTAGCTTTGGGTAACACTTGACCTTTAAATTTAACTTCACCTACCCCTAAAGCACGCCCTTTACCAGGCCCACCCATCCAGCATAAATAAAAGCCCACTAATTGCCACATTGCATCTAGCCCTAAACAACCTGGCATTACTGGGTCGCCTTGAAAATGGCAATCAAAAAACCACAAATCAGGGGTTATATCTAATTCTGCAACAATTTCGCCTTTATCATAAGCACCACCTTCATCGGAAATATGGGTAATCCGATCCATCATCAGCATATTTGGCAGCGGCAGCTGCGCATTTTTGGGTCCGTATAATTCACCTCTACCGGACTTTAATAATTCTTCTCGCGTGAAGCTATGCTGTTTTTCCATTTGAGTCTGCACCTAAATTTTTATTAGTTATGGGTTGTACTACAATTTAACCCCCTATTATCTTATAGATAGCGGAAAAAATCAGCTCTAATTTTGGCATCTTTTATTTTAAAGTTTATATTTTGTCCACGAAACACACGAAAAAAAGCTATCTACTTTAAATTTCAAGAGCTGGAAACGCGACTTTAGTCGCGCACGAATCATCATCACTCAAACTGTAGGCAAGTGTTCCGCGACTAAAGATCGCGGCGCCAAGTAGTCAGTAATTTCTTTACTTTAAATTTTAATCGTACAAGTTGATAAATTTCGTGCTTTTCATGTCTTTCGTGAACTTTTAATATTTACCTTTAACTAGGTTGCACCTTAGATAAAAAATCTTTCATCTTTAAATTACCGCGTTTCAAACGCTGTTGATAAATTAAAACATTAGCTAATACGATAGAAACATATTTTCGAGTTTCATCAAAAGGGATAGTCTCTATCCAAATATCCATTGCCATCGGTTTACTAGGTCGCCATTTAGTAACACGATGAGGCCCCGCGTTATAACCAGCCGCTGCTAATGCCAATTGACCATCAAATCGATCCAATTGTTGTTTGTAGTAATAAGTGCCGTACCTTAAATTAGTTTCAGGATCATAAAGAACACTTGCAGACCGCCATTTTTCGCCTAATTCGCGGGCGATTACTCGACCTGTTGCGGGCATAATTTGCATTAAACCTCTCGCGCCTACATGAGAACCAGCAAGTTCATCAAACACGCTTTCTTGACGAATCAAGCCAAAAACCATCGCAGGCTCTAAATTTTGTTTTTTCGCCTGCGCATGAATCTGCTCTTTAAAAAGAATAGGAAAACGTAAAGCCATATCATCCCAATGTTTAGCTTTAGCAATCGTGAATACCGCTGTTTGCGTCATTCCCCACCCTTGTGCTAATTTTGATGCCGCCTTAATACCTTCAATATCTAAGCGTTTCACGGTAAACCACCAATCCCACTTCGCCTGTTTTTTTCGACCCAAAGCAAACAGCTCTTTCACCATTTTAAATTCTGCTTTTTGCTTTAATTTATCTACCGCCTTAGCATCAACGACAATCGGGTTATCATTGAGTTGGTAAGCCGTTTTCATTTTATCAGCCGATGCAAAACCATAATAACTACGCTCTTTAGCAAGTTCTGTGAATAAGGCTTTCGCTTTAGTTTTTTCACCTGTTTGTTCAAAGGCTCGCGCTTGCCAATAACGCCATTTCTCTTCTTGCTTTTCTTCCGTAGATAAATTATTCAAAGAGGCGACAACTTTTTGCCAGTCTTGGATTCGTAAAGCCGATCTAACGCGCCATTTTCTTGCCTCAGCATCTGGATTAGTGAGTTTGCTTAAATACTTATAAGATGAAGAAGGTTGACCGCGATAAGCCAACACTAGCCCTAATCTTTTTTCAACAAAATCAGTCGTATCAGTATCATTTTTAAAATTATGTTTCTCTGATTCCCACTTTTTTATGGCTGAGTTAAGTTTTTTACGCGACATCTGACGTATTTTTAAACAAAGCTGAGCACGTTTTTTATTCGCGCTAGACATTTGTTTAACTAAATACCCCGCTAACCGTAGATTTTTTTTCTTGCCTTTATCGAGTGCGGCTAAAAAACGCTGCCAAACTAAATCCTGACTAAACAATGATGATTTTTTAAACACTGCAAATAAACCATTACAGGCAGGTGGCTGAGACCGAGGTTTTAACCATAATGCTTTCGCCTCCGCTAATGCGGCTTGTTTTTCACCTGTTTTATAGCGAGCTAAATGATAATAGCATTGCGCGGCTGTTTTTCGAGACGGTTCATAAAATTCGACAACCTTTTGCCACTGCCCTTGTTTTGCCGCAGCCGCCAACCATTTATCACGTAATATTTCAGCATAGCGACTGTCTTTATAGGTGCTTAAAAATACTTTAATTTCTTTTTCTTTATTTAAATTATTTTTAAGCCAACGATATTGTAAATAAGGATACATCGCATAATCTTTTAACCCATTCATCTGCGTTAAAAAGTCTGCCTCCCTCCCCTTTTTCAGCAATGATTCAGCCTTCAAAAAAGACTCTCGTTGCTCTGTTAATGTCGCTGAATATGAGTTTGTCGTAAATAAGAACAGACAGCCCAGCCAAAAAATCGCTACTAAAAAATTATTTCTCATCATCCTAAACCAATAAAACATATCTATTCTTAACCAAGACTAAGACGCTATAATTAGCTGTCTACAGTCAACCCTTAAGCATTTCTAGTGTCAAAGCAAGTTATATCAGAAGAATCCAAGCCGTTGCAATACTCATGGAATTATATTCTGCGTGTTGCATTAAAACACAAAAAACAACTTTTTAATGCGCATATTGTAGCTATTTTTGCCATGCTCTTTAGCGTTCCTGTCCCCTTGTTAATGCCATTATTAGTAGATGAAGTTCTATTAGGTAACGAAGGCATGGCTATTGCGACCCTTAATCGCATCATTCCTCCAGAATGGCAAAGCCCCATTGCTTATATCGCCTCAGTCTTAATTTTTAGCTTATTACTGAGATTAACGGCGATTATTTTTAATATCATTCAAAGCAAACAGTTTTCTTATATTTCTAAAGACGTTATTTTTAGAATCCGTAAAAATTTGATTCAGCGTTTACAAGGAATCTCCATGTCTGAGTATGAAAGCTTAGGCACGGGGACAGTGGTCACGCACATGGTGACCGACCTTGATACCCTAGATCATTTCATCGGCACAACGGTTAGTAAGCTATTAATGGCAATCTTAACCGTTTTAGGGACTGCAACGATTTTATTATGGATGCATTGGCAATTAGGTTTGTTTATTTTATGTCTAAACCCCATTGTCATTTATTTTACGCGCATGGTTGGCTCACACGTTAAGGAGTTGAAGGCGAAAGAAAACTCCGCTTATGGCGTGTTTCAGCAGTCTTTAACTGAAACGCTGGAAGCGATTCATCAAATTCGTGCCAGTAATCGAGAACAATATTATTGCCAGAATTTAATTAATTCAGCCGAAAAAGTTAAAAACCACTCCACAGCATTCGCATGGAAAAGTGATGCCGTTGGACGTTTAAGTTTTCTGATTTTTTTATTTGGCTTTGATATTTTTCGAGCAACGGCAATGTTTATGGTGTTGTATTCAGATTTAACTATCGGGCAGATGCTCGCGGTATTTGGTTATCTCTGGTATATGATGGCACCCGTGCAGGAAATTTTAAATATTCAATATGCTTTTTATGCCGCGAAAGCGGCGATGACTCGCATTAATACACTTAATGCTTTAGAGCAAGAGCCTGCCTACCCGCATTTAGAAAACCCTTTTGCCGATAAAAAAACCGTTTCGGTGACGTTGAAAGATTTACATTTTAGTTATAAAGAGGTCTCCGTTTTAAAAGGCATTAATTTAAACATTAAGTCCACAGAAAAAGTCGCTTTAGTCGGTGCAAGTGGCGGGGGAAAATCAACACTGGTGCAAACCTTAATTGGTTTATATCCACCTAGTTCTGGAATGATTTATTTTGATGATGTTCCCTTAGACCGCATAGGCTTAAATGTGGTTCGAGAACATGTCGCCACCGTTTTACAGCACCCTGCCCTTTTTAATGATACGATTCGCGCCAATTTAACCTTAGGGCGTGAAGCTTCCGACGAAACACTGTGGCAAGCATTGGAAATTTCTCAACTAAAGGAGACAATTACTAAGCTTGAAAATGGGCTAGAAACCATCGTCGGGCGACAAGGAATGAAATTATCAGGCGGACAACGCCAACGCCTAGCGATTGCGAGAATGATTATCGCCAATCCTAGCGTGGTGATTTTAGATGAAGCGACTTCGGCATTAGACTCAGAAACTGAATATAAACTTCATCAAGCCATGAGTGAATTTTTAAAAGGACGTACCACCATTATCATTGCTCATCGCCTAAGCGCGGTCAAACAAGCGGATCATGTCTATGTGTTTGAAGAAGGGAAAATCTGCGAACAAGGGCGACACGAAACTTTAATCCAACAAAAAGGTCTTTATGCAAAACTTTATGGTGAATACCAAACATGACAGTTAAATACGACTTACACAGTCACTCCACCGCCT
>WTBX01000390.1 GCA_013138855.1 Methylococcaceae bacterium | reverse complement strand
TTTTATTAAATAAATCCCCCTCAATCCCCCTTTTCCAAAGGGGGAGGTGAATACTTACACTTGGAGTTCAATAGCTTTAGCTATTGGCGTGAATAATCAGAAATAAAAAATTCGTTTTATAATTTTCTGGTTCAGTAATTTCCAAAATTCGCCAATAGCTAAAGCTATTGAACTCCGATATGTAACGTCAAAGCTTATAAACACGTAGGCGGCTTAGGTAAGCCTGCAAGTTTACAGGCATATTTTAAAGGTTGAGGAAATAACTTATGTAAATAGCGACTATTGCCTTTTTCAACCCCAAATTGCTTGGCAATTGCTTTGGTGAATACGCGGGAATTAGGTAAATGTTTATAATTTTGATAATACTCGCGCATAAATAGAATAATTTCCCAATGCGCCTCAGTCAGTTCTATTTCATTTAGCGAGGCTAATTGAACCGCGACCGCTTCATTCCAGTCACCAATCTTAGATAAAAAACCTTCATCATTTAAAACTAATTCCATGTTTTTATAAGCGTGTCTTCGGTGGTTAATGTCACAAAACCTTCATAATTAATTACCTGAATCGTGGTGACTAATTCATTTTCCTCAATGCCTCGCGTCTCTAATTCTTCCCTTAAAACAAATAATGATTGCGTAGCTGACATTTTTTCTAGCTCATTAGCATAAAGGCTTGTTTTTAATAATCTTAGTGAGGCATTTTCCATAAACAAGACACTATCACCATGCGCTACACGCTCTAAAGTAGCTAGTTCTAAGGGCGATTGATAAATTAAATGTAGCATTATTCTATATGAGAAATTTTAAGACCCACGATACCTATAATGATAAAGCAGATTGAAGCGAGTCGTATCCAATCGGTTGATTCTTTAAATAAGATAATGCCTAAAATAGCCACACCTACCGCGCCCATCCCTGTCCAGACTGCATAAGCTGTTCCTAAAGGTAGGGTTTTTATCGCTATCATTAATAAATAAAAGCTACTTCCTCCAGAAATAGCCGTCACCACGCTAGGCCATAGCTTTGTAAAGCCTTCGTTATATTTAAGACTTAATGCAAAAATAATTTCCGCAGTTCCCGCTATAAATAAAAGCAACCAACCCACAAACACACCTCTTTCAGATAGAAACCAGTCATTATAACTTTCTGCCATGCGTTTAAGTAAATTTTCGTTACTACTCAGGCGGAGCCGCGACTTTTAGTCGCGCACGACGTTTCAGGTATGAATTTTAAAACAAGCTTACTTTAATCTGTCTGATTTATAGATTTTAAAGATGTTTTTTTAGGTCTCGTGCGCGACTAAAAGTCGCGTTTCCGTAGTTTTATAACAATTGTTAGTTTAATTTTTGCTCTAAATTCACGCGCAATGCTTCTAAAAAGTCTTCGGTCGTTAAATAGTGACTCTCATTCAACGCCTTTCCATGTATGCACAAGGCTAAATCTTTAGTCATTTGTCCTGCTTCAACCGTCGCCACACAAACTTCTTCTAGCGTGGCACAAAAATCAATTAAGGCTTGATTATCATCTAGCTTGCCTCTAAAAGCTAAACCGCGAGTCCACGCATAAATGGATGCAATAGGATTAGTTGAGGTTTTATTACCTTGTTGATGTTGACGATAATGACGAGTCACTGTTCCATGTGCTGCCTCTGCTTCCATTATTTCTCCATCGGGTGTAACTAAAGTAGAAGTCATTAAGCCTAAAGAACCAAACCCTTGTGCGACGGTATCTGATTGCACATCACCATCATAATTTTTACACGCCCACACAAATGCGCCATTCCATTTCAAGGCTTGAGCAACCATGTCATCAATTAATTTATGTTCGTAAACAATGCCTAGCTCTTCAAATTTTTGTTGATAGTCGGCTTCATAAATTTCTTGGAAAATATCTTTAAAACGACCATCATATTTTTTCAAAATGGTGTTTTTAGTCGATAAATATAAAGGCCAGCCTCTGGTAATGGCGACTTTAAAACAACTATGGGCAAAACCGCGTATTGATTCATCGGTGTTATACATCGCCATCGCAATGCCGTCACCGTCAAAGTGATGGACTTCATAGCTTTGTGCAGTACTGCCATCATCTGGTGTAAAGCTAATGGTTAATGTGCCTTTACCTTGTGTTTTAAAATCTGTGGCACGATATTGGTCGCCAAAAGCATGACGACCTATGCAAATCGGTTGTGTCCAATTAGGAACAAGGCGGGGGACGTTGTTACAGATAATTGGCTCTCTAAAAACTGTGCCGCCAATAATATTCCGTAATGTTCCATTGGGTGAACGATACATACGTTTTAAATCAAACTCTTCAACGCGGTCTTCATCAGGTGTAATCGTCGCGCATTTAATGCCTACGCCATGTTTTTTAATGGCATTGGCAGCATCAATAGTGATTTGGTCATCAGTAGCATCACGACTTTGAATACTTAAATCATAATATTCAATGGGTAATTCCAGATAGGGCAGAATTAATTTATCTTTAATAAAATGCCAGATGATGCGTGTCATCTCATCACCGTCTAATTCTACGACAGGGTTTTTAACCTGAATTTTATCCATTGTATGCTCCTGAATAGTGTTAATTATGTGTGTTAATTGCTTTTTTATAAACCTTCCCATGCGGTATATAGGCCTTCGGTTTCAACTCCGAAAAAGTCTAATACTCGTCCTACGCCTTCATCAACCATTGCGGTAATTGAATTAGATTTATTGTAAAACGCAGGCATGGGGGGGAAAACGATTGCGCCCATCTCCGTTACTATGCCCATATTGCGAATATGCACTAGGTTCAAGGGTGTTTCTCTAGGCATAATCACTACACGGCGACGTTCTTTTAAAGCGACATCCGCAGAACGCGAAATTAAGTTATCCCCAAAACCATGCGCAACCGCTGCTAATGTTTTCATTGAACACGGAGCGATTATTACGCCTTCGGTTTTAAAAGAACCACTGGCAATGCTTGATGCTATATCATTAATGCCATGAGTCACATCAGCAAGTTCATACAGGGCGGTTTTGCTCATTTCTAATTCATATTTAAGGTTTACTAAGCCTGCGGAAGAGATTACCAAATGCGTTTCCCACTCAGGAAAATCACGTAAAATTTGCAACATTCTGACACCGTAAATCGCGCCTGTTGCGCCAGTCATTGCGATGACTAAGCGTTTTTTCGTTATCATTAGGAAAGTATTTTTGCCATATTATTCGTTGCTGCAATTAACGCATCTACCATTTCTTCACCTTGAGCAATATGTCCCGAATTAGCTAAGACAATATATTGCGCCTCTGGTAATGCTTGATGTAATGCCATTGCCGAATCCATAGGGCAAACTAAATCATTACGTCCATGAATAATAATCGTTGGAATATCTGCCAATTTATCGCATTGGTCTAAAATCTGGTTTTCATCAATAAAATAATTATTTTTTGCGTAATGTATTTCCATTCGTACTTGCTTGAGCATTTTTTCGCTGGCATGTTCTACCTCAGCTATTTTTTGATAATCAGTCCCTAATGAAACCTGACTACCCCACGCTGCCCACGCTTTAGCGGCACGTCTTTGCGTTAATTCGTTTTCAGACCATAACGCTTTCCATAAATCTGCCACTAAATTATCGCTATTATCTTCTTCAATACTCGCTACTAAATTCTGCCAGCATTCAGGATAAATCCGTCCAGCACCGTCTTTAATAAACCAGTCTAAGTCTTTTTGTCGTGCTAAGAAAATACCGCGAATAATCAGCGCGGATACTTTTTCGGTATGCTGCTGAGCATATAATAAAGCCAAAGTTCCGCCCCAAGAGCCACCGAATAATAACCATTGTTCGATACCTAATTGCTCGCGTATCAATTCCATGTCATCAATTAAATCCTGCGTAGTATTATTTTCCAGCTCACCATAAGGCGTGGACAAACCACAACCCCGCTGATCCATTAAAATAATGCGATATTTTTCAGGATTAAAAAAACGTCTGTGGTCAGGCTTTGTTCCAGAACAAGGCCCCCCATGTAAAAAAATAACAGGAATACCCTCAACAATACCTGATTCTTCAATATAAACAGCATGTTGACTATTAGATTCTAAGAAAAAAGTGTTGTAAGGAGAAATTTCAGGGTAAAGAGGTTTCATATAGGTTTTACTAAAAATATATTTTCGATTATAAAGAATACTCAATCATAGTAGGCATATTGCCTTGCTACTGTTGTAATTGCAAAAAATTATCAACATTAAAATATTTCAATGCTATGGAATTACAAACATTATTGCTAAGAAAATAGTTATAATTGCCTCGTAACTACTTATGGCGGAGGCGCGACTTTTAGTCGCGCACGAAGTTTCATGGATGAATTTTAAAACGAGCTTAATTTTAATTTGTCTAAATTTATAGATTTTGAAGATGTTTTTTAGGTCTCGTGCGCGACTAGAAGTCGCGATTCCGTAAAACTCGAAAAATTTAGACATAATCGCCTTTTCTATATTTTCGCGTTAGTAGAATTTACCTAATCATTGTCATAATAGAAACCTAATTAAACTTTAGAATGTAATTAAGTTTTTACCGTGCGTTATAACTTGGAGTGTATCGCTATGTTTGTCTGGAAGAACTGTACCTTATTATTTATTTGTTATTTATTTTTAATTTCTTTGACGCTAAATGCTGCGCCTAGATTTTGGACATTTACGTTACAGTCAGAAGATAATTTGTGGAATATTTCGCTTCAATATTCTCATACACGTTATTGGCAGCAAATTCAGCAGCTTAATAATATTCCAGACCCTAGAAAAATTGCGAAAGGCACAACGATAAAAATTCCAGTGGAATGGTTAAATCTTGTGACTTCGGAAGTTAAAGTCGTTGCCCTTCAAGGTCACCCTATTGTCATTGAAAAAAATCGTCAAACGCCGTTGAGTGTAAACATGGCACTTAAAAATGGCAATACTTTAAGAACTCACGCTCAGGAAAATGCACTGTTGCAATTTGTCGATGGTTCAAAAATGCTAGTCAAAGAAAATAGTCAGTTGTTTTTTGCCGAATTGAACACGTATGCAAAAACAGGCATCACTAATACTCATGTTATTTTACAATCGGGTAGTGTTGATAATATGGTTAAACCGACTAAAGCTAAAGAGGGCAGTCATTATCAAATTAGCACACCGACGGCAATTATGGCAGCGAGAGGGACTCAGTATCGCGTCAATTTTTCTTATGCTGAAAAAGTGGCTAGTACCGAGGTTTTACAAGGCTCAATTTCAACACAAGGCGCAAATCAAACTGTTTTAGTGCCAAAAAATATGGGAACGGTTGTTCGTCAAGGACAAGCACCTATTCCTCCCAAGCCGTTATTGCCACCCCCTAACTTATCCTCTTTACCTCAAACTATTAATGATTCGCCTGCTAACCTAAGTTTTAGCCCATTAATCAATGCAACAAGCTATCAGATAGAAATAGCAAAAGAACAGAGTTTTTCAACTCTAATTTATTCTACTCGTAGCACAACACCGACCTTAATAACGCCTAAACTTGCAGACGGTTATTATTTTGTGCGTATTCGTGGAATAGATCGGGATGGTTTGCAAGGTTTAGATGCGATTAAAGGTTTTAACATTGATGCTCGCCTGCTTCCTCCAACAACGATTAGCCCTACCTCAACCACCGTAACGCGAGAAAATTCAGTAGCCTCTTTTAAATGGACTCCGCCGCCAAGAGCAAGTGCTTATCATCTTCAAGTTTCTAATTCGCCCAATTTTCAATCATTAATCATTAATCAAGCACGGTTATTAAGCCCTAGCTTTAATATAAAAACTTTACCGCCTAATCAATATTACTGGCGAGTTGCCACGCTTAATAGTACGGGACGTTCAGGTGACTTTAGCCCGCCTGTTGCCTTTATTATTAAAGCCATTCCTAAAAGTCCGCGTGTAGAAAAAGTTGAATTTAAAGGCGAAAATTTATATTTATTATGGCGACAACAAACCGTTGGACAAAAATATCACTTTCAAATAGCTCAAGATCAAGAGTTTATTGTAATGATTAGTCAGACAATTGTTGCTCAGCCTTCTGTCGGCTTCTCAACGTTAGCCGCTGGAATTTACTATGTCAGAATAGCAACGATTGATCCCGATGGTTATAAAGGCCCTTTCGGTGCGCCTCAAGCCATTAATGTTCCTGCTTGGTATGATCCTATTGTCAAACCTTTTAAGGGTTATTAATCTTGTTTACATTGATGCGAATAGAGAAACAACTGATTTCTCTATTAATCATAGCAATAGCGGTCGCTTTAGTTTACAGCGATATATTATGGCGTTTTGATAGGCTTATTTATGATACCCAAATTAAATTATTTGCCTCAGAGCCATCAAAAGACATTGTTATTATTGAAGTCGATGAAAAAAGTTTAAATATGCTAGGACGTTGGCCGTGGTCGCGTTCTATTCATGCCGAAATGGTTGATCGACTGGCTACCGTAAACACCCAAGGTTTAGGTTTAAATTTTATTTTTGCAGAACCGTCATTAAACCCCAATGACGATGAAATGCTTGCAAAAGCAATCACTAATCACGGTTATGTGGTCTTGCCCATTATTATTGAACAGGGTGAATCTTCATTAATCGAAACGCTTCCTTTAACCAGTTATGCAAAAGCTGCAACCTTAGGTCATGCTAATGTGCAATTAGGAAAAGATGGCATTAGTCGTAGTGTCTTTTTAAAGGCGGGACTTAATCATCCCCATTGGCCATCAATGGCATTGGCTCTTTATGGCTTAAAATACCCACAACGATTAAAGAATATCTCAGGGCAGCGGCAAAAAAACGCCAGATCTTCATTGAAGCAACAGATTATGGGGGATTACCAAGCATGGCTGCCATTTTATAAGTCACTTTCAGGTTTTCAGCGCGTTTCTTATATTGATGTTTTACTCAATCAATACCCGATTAGTCATTTTAAAGGAAAATATGTACTCATTGGTTTGACCGCTGGCGGCTTAGATTATGTTGTGCCTACTCCTTTATCTGTTGATAAACACCCCATGACTGGCACTGATTATATTGCCAGCATCCTTGACGGCTTAATTAAACAATCGCTGTGGCAACCTGTTCCTGTGCTATGGCAGTTTTTAATTACCGTTACCCTTGTTAGTTTGAGCTTATTAATTTATACATGGCTGCCTTTAAACTGGGCATTATTATCAAGCAGTTTGCTCTCTTTTAGCCTTCTATTTTTGAACTGTTTTATATTACGCCAAACCCATTACTGGTTTGCGCCGTCAGCAGCATTATTATCTACGGTAATGATTTATCCATTCTGGAGCTGGCAAAGACTCAAAAATGTTATCAGCGCATTATTTGTTGAAAAAAATCGCGCATTAGTCACGCTAAATTCAATCGTCGATGGTGTCATTACCATTAATTCTAATAATGAAATTGACTACCTAAATCCAGCAATCATAAAAATGTTGGATGCAAAAGACATGGAAATTAGAAATAATTATAAAAATGATAAATTTCTATTATCAACCGCTACCAATGAAACTTCCTTATCAAAAATCATTAAACACAGTCTCGAAAGTCATAGCGTTCAAGAATTTTTCCGTTGCTCATTAAAAAATGCCTCGCAATCAACCTTGACAGTTAATTTGCATATTACCCCTCTTTATGACCATAAAGCTAAATCTATAGGCATTGTATTAACGATACAAGACATTCGAGAAATTATGGAAATGGCTCAACAGTTGATTCAAAAAAACAAGGAACAAGATGCCTTAAAGCTGGAAACAGAACGCGCTCGTCAGGCCAGTCTTGCAAAAAGTGAATTTTTATCAAAAATGAGTCATGAGCTACGAACTCCGCTCAATGCAATTTTAGGCTTCGGTCAATTAATGGAAATGGATGACGATGAGGAGTGTCCGCTCAGTGAAGAAAACTTGGATTATGTCGGAGAAATTATCAAGGCAGGACATCATTTACTAGATTTAATCAATGAACTATTAGATTTAGCAAAAATTGAATCGGGGAAAATTGAATTAAACATCACTACCGTCTCAGTAGAAGCATTAGTTAAAGACTGCGTAACGCTTATTTTACCCATGGCGCAAAAACACAATATTCAACTTATAAATAACGCTGATAATTTAGCTCAAAATTATATTAAAGCCGATAATAAACGTTGTAAACAAATTTTATTAAATCTTCTCTCCAATGCCATTAAATATAATAGTAAACAAGGAACAGTGACATTGCATGGAGAAATAAATAAAACCACAATACGTTTTTTAATCACTGATACGGGTTCAGGACTTAGCTCTGAGGAGCAAGATAATCTATTTAAATCTTTTGAACGTCTAGGTGCGAACAAAACCGATATAGAAGGAACAGGAATAGGCTTAGTGATTACCAAACAATTAGCCGAATTAATGGCAGGAAATGTGGGGGTAGAAAGTATTGTAGGTGAAGGGAGTACTTTTTGGCTGGAATTACCTATTGCAGATAATGTTGAAAATGAACTCTTGGTGTAATTCGGAGCCGCGACTTTTAGTCGCGCACGAGACCTAAAAACCTCGTCAAAATCTATAATTTAGCATGAAGTTTATGAAGATTTTCAATCTGTACGATTAGGTTTTAACATAAGCTGGAACCGCGCCTAAAGAGGCTGTGAAAGTATTGCTAAAACGGAATCCAAAACATGTTTTGGACTCCATGTATTCCAAAAATATATTGTAAGTTATTGATTGTCCTCTGCCTAAATACGGTTTTCGCCTAATTTTGGAATATTTTCACCGCCTCTAAAATCGCGGTTCTATTGGTTTAAGCTGTCAACTTTAAACTTCGTGGTAGTAAACCTGACAGGTCTTACGAGTAACTTTAAATTTTCATGAAGACCTGTCAGGTTTTTTCGTAAATTCAATTAATCACCACCGCCAACATACATTGAGATAGCCCAATTTCCCTTTATTTTTTGGAAACAAAGCTTTGGCTGTAAGAAATAAGAAAAATATTTTGCGGCAACATACGCCATTCTATTATCTGGCAATAGTACCTTAACCCACAATCGCCCTTTTTCATCCTCAATAAAAGCATCGACTACAAGTAAAGCCTGATAATCCATTTTTGTTATTAATGCCCCCTCGGCTGATGGTTTACTTCGTATATAAACATTATAGCCATCTATATATCCTCCTCGAAAATAATAATAATCATTGACATTATCGGGTAATTTGACTTCGGCAGGCGCACAAATATGACCATCAATAAGTTGATGTTTATTAGCACTTAAATCACTTAACAAGCTTTCCCAACCATGATTCTGATATTCCTCTGATAATTTGCTGTTATCCAAAGTATAAGCTTGCTCAAACCGTTCCAAGTGATTCATATTTGCGGTTATCATGCCTCCAAAATCACGCGTATATGTAAATTTTTCGGAAATTTTTGACAAAATAAAGTTTTGATTTTTTTGTTTAGCCGCTTTTTTAAGAGATTTTATGAAATTTTTCAGTGACTGATTGGGTTTATAAGGTTTTTCGTAACCCACTAAAACGGGTTTTGTTGAATTATTAAGTCGCAAAGTAGCCATTTGAGAATTTGACTCTGCTAATTCTTCACTTAATAAGGGGTAGCTTGATAGCATTAAACAAAGCCAAAAAAAATTTAAAAATACTTTCATTGTTTTCTTTGTTTCCAGTTAATTATTATGAGGTTCTTTGAGTTACAAACTTAAGGCAGGATAAAAAATAGGAGCTAGACCTCCGAGGTTTTGAAAACCTCGGAGGTCTGAGAATAATTACTTTTTAATAGCGGTTATTTTTTCACGCCATGCGATTAATATCGTTTGCAATTGTGTTAAATCAATCGTTTCAGATGCACAACTATCATCATGAAGATTATGGAATATGGCTTTATCAGCAGTAATTTCTAACTCATAAACATTGCCGCAGAAACTATCTTCTTTTGTGGATGCTTGCGTGATAGCGGTTAAAACTTCATCACAAAATTCTAAATTTTCATTAATATCGGTACTTAAAAAATCTTCAAGTATTCCAGAGTATTTAGTCATTATTAGTTTCTATGGTTGCGGAAATGCAGTATTAACGCGCGAGCCTTTCAATCCCATGCGAATGGTAAAGGGCTTACCATCTATTTTTAAACAATAGCCTTTAATCATCGCTTTTGGAGCTGATTCGCCTAAAATGCCCCATTGTCGATGTTTACCCGTGCTATGACTTGCTGCATAGACAACTGAGCGAATAATACTGGCAACATTACAATGATCGGGAAAGAAGGTTGAAAATTTAGTCTTGCCATTGTCAAATTTTACCCGCGCATTATAAATCCCACCCGTTAAGGGATTTTTATGGTAAATATCTGACACAATTTCTGAGCTGGATAACAAATAGCTGGAATGAAAGCCTTTATTGCGTCCGTTATGGCTCTCTCCACAGAAAATATGTTTCAAGTTAACCGAAGGCGTTGTATCACTCCAGTTGAAGCCTTTATCTTGGCAAGAAAGTTCAGCATGTGCAGGGAAGGGAATAGCGAAGAATAAGCAAAGAGGAATAATTTTTTTTAGATTACGCATTTTTTACTCAATGGCTTTGAGAGCTACCGATTTAAGGAGGAGTGTTTACAAGGGGGTCTATTTTTGAGCATGAAGCACATGAAGCTATATAGTCTTAAGTTGCTAGTATCACTAATTTTAAGTAATCCATAAAAAGGTCTATATGTGTTGGAACCACGACTTTAGTCGTGGAAAGCGTTAAAAATGCTCTTGAACTTACTAAAAAATATAGTGTTATTGCTAGCTTTCCGCGACTAAAGTCGCGGTTCCTAATAAAATCCACGAAAAACATAAAAAATAACATTGGTATTTTTTCGTGAGTTTCGTGGACGACTAAGCAATTATTTATTAGCAGCTTTAGTTTCTTCGGCAATTAATTTTTCCAATACTGTAATCATATTTTCATGACTCCCTGCTAAACGCCCTGTGATTTTATATTTACCATTGACGATTAAAGCAGGAACGCCTGTTAAACCATAACGAGCGGGGGTAACTTTGGCTTGACGGACTTTAGTATCTACCATGAAAGAGCCAATAGCTTCTTCAACTTTAGCCTTATCAACGCCCTTAGCGGTAAAAAATGCTAAAAGCTGCTCATCAGTGCGTAAACTTTTCTGTGGGTCTTTTTGAATGACTTCAAATAAATCACCGTGAAGCTTATCAACAACCCCTAAAGTTTCAGCAACATAATAGGCTTTTGCATGATCCGCCCATACTTTACTAAAGGCCGCAGGTTGACGAATAAACTCAACATTTGCAGGTTTATTTTCTAACCACTTGTTTAAATAAGGCTCTAGGTTGTAACAATGAGGGCAGCCATACCAGAAAAATTCGATAACTTCGACTTTAGCTGGATTTTTTACAGGTTGGGGAGGCGATAAGGTGTCATAACCTTTTTCTTCTGCGTGTAATAAAGCTGAAAAGCTGAAAAGAAATACAAAAAAAATATTTTTAAGCATAATTTAATTCCTTGTTTATAAATTGACAATTATGAACTATTAATTGTAACGAATCCTGAACAAATGATTATTTTTCAGTAGATTTTGTTTGCTTATCCATAACTGACAAATAATAAGAAACGGCTTGTATTTCGTCAGCTGACATTTTTTTAGCAATCATATTCATCATGTCTTCAGTATTTTTAATTCTGTTGCCGTTTTTAAAATCCGTCAGCGTTTTAATTAAATAATCTGCATGTTGTCCCTTTAATATAGGGTAAGCCGCTGGTTGGTTGCCTTCACCTACAGGGCCATGACAAGCAATACAGGCAGAAACTTCGTCTTCTAAATCACCATTTCTATATAAATCACTTCCCTTGGCGAGTAAGTTTTCTAGTTTTTCTTGTTGTGCTTTTTCTTTTGCTGCAACCGCTGCTTCGTCCTCATCTTCATCATCGTCGTCGTCATCGTCGATGGGTAATTTCGGCATAGGGTTTTTAGAGATAGTTTGCGAGGCATAAAATGCTGCAAGATCACTCATGGCATCATCACTCAAACCCATAGCTAATGGGGCCATCATGGGAGCATCACGTATGCCAGCTTTTAAAGCTTGTAATTCTTTGACTAAGTAAGAGGCGTGTTGTCCTGCCAGTTTTGGAAAGGTGCTTACAGCACTGTTGCCATCTGCACCATGACAGCCAGCACAGGCAGCGGCTTGTTGTTTACCTGCATTAACATCGTCTTTGGCGTGTACAATAGAGACAGTAGCAGATAATGCTAATGAAATAGAAACAGCTAGTATTTTTTTTATCATCAAACTCCCCTCAAGGAATACAAAATAATTAAATAGGTTTGTTAAAACCCTTATAGTTTAATCTAAGGTTAAGACCTTAGTAACCCTTTACAATATCTACAAAGAGATAACGATGAATCCAGTTTATCATCAAGCTAAATTTATTAATAGTGCGCCTAAGCTTAGTGACGCACCTAAAGACGAAGGATTGGAGGTCGCATTTGCGGGTCGTTCCAATGCAGGCAAATCTAGTGCCATAAATACCTTAACCCGACAAAAGGCGTTAGCGCGTATCAGTAAAACACCTGGGCGCACTCAATTGTTGAACTTTTTTGAGATAGAAGAAGGAAAACGTTTTGTCGATTTACCAGGTTATGGTTACGCTAAAGTCCCCGCAGCCGTTAAAAAACAATGGCATAAGATGATGGAAGATTATTTGCTTAAGCGGGAGGCTTTATGCGGAATTGTGTTAGTCATGGATGTGCGCCACCCTTTGACCGAGTTTGATTGGCAAATGATTGATTGGTGCGAAAACAGTAATGTGCCGTTGCATATTTTGTTGACGAAAATGGATAAGCTTAATTATGGTGCAGCGAAAAACACTTTATTAAAAGTAGAGCGTGAATTAGAAAATGTAGGTTTTCCATTAACCTTGCAGTTGTTTTCGGCATCAAAAAAGACAGGTGTTGATGACATTCATCAAGTTTTAGATGGTTGGTTTAATCCTGAGCCGATTGAGGAAGATTAATTTTTTTGTATTGTTAACCTACGAAAATTGTTTCGACCTGTATGGTTAAGGTTTAGCTTTCTAGCATTAAATCAATCATTGACTATTGGAGCCGCGACTTTAGTCGCGGAAACCCAGCAATGACACTACGCTTTTTAATTAAGTTCAAGAGCGTTTTTAACGCTTTCCGTGACTAAAGTGGCGGCTCCACTTAACCCATCTTTCGATTTTTGCGACATCTTTTTCTTATAAAACAAATAGTTATAGTTTTAAAAAGATGTTTTATGGCACTACATATTTAATGTTTGTATAGTCTGA
>WTBX01000076.1 GCA_013138855.1 Methylococcaceae bacterium | reverse complement strand
TGTTGTCAAAACCTTTGGCGGTGATTTGTTGTTGATAGTCTTGTCTGGATTGTTCGGCTAGGGTTTGTTGTTCATCTGAGAAAGTATAAATTGCTGAGCGGTATTGTGTGCCTGTATCATTACCTTGTCTCATGCCTTGCGTTGGGTTATGTGATTCCCAAAATAAAATTAATAATTGCTGATAACTGATTTTTTCTGGCTCGAAAACGATGAGGACGACTTCGGCATGAGCGGTTAAGCCTGTGCAGAGTTCTTTATACGTGGGGTTTTCTGTATAGCCGCCTGCATAACCGACTGCGGTGGAGAAAACGCCTTGCTGTTGCCAGAATTTTCGTTCTGCTCCCCAAAAACAGCCTAAGCCGAATATTGCTTGTTCTGTGTTATTTGGAAAAGGTTGGGCGATGGGATTGCCGTTTACGAAATGATTATTGCTAATCATCATTGGCGTTTTTTGTCCTTTTAAAGCGTGTTCGCGGCTGGGTAATACGTCTTTTTTGGCTGAAAATAACATGACTTCATCCTTAGAATAGCTGTCTGAGATAATTGTGGATAATATCGTAATGCAAAAAGCTCTGCGTAGACCTCGGAGGTTTTTAAAACCTCCGAGGTCTGTATGCTTACTTTCGAGTACTTTTCTGGTCTCGTGCGCGACTGAAGTCGCGTTTCCTAGATATTATTTTGTTTTTAAGAGTTGTAGCAGAAAATTTACGCTAAAGGCAATCAATAACAATAATAAGCCTAAAGCTAACCCTAATTCAAAATCACCTTTACTGGTTTCTAAAGCGATTGCGGTAGTCATAGTGCGGGTAACGCCTTGAATATTTCCACCAAGCATCATTGCTGCCCCTACTTCACCGATTGCGCGTCCAAAGCCTGTAATAATCGCGGCTAAAATGGCAAAGCGCAATTCACTTAATATTGGAATGATTTGTTGATAAGGTTTCGCACCTAGCATTTTTAAGGTGACTAGCAAGCGTTTATCAGTCGATTCAACCGCTACTAACGTTAAATTCATAATAATTGGGATGATTAAAAACGCTTCACCGATAATGACAGCGGTATCGGTATAAAGTAATCCCCAGTCCCCCAATGCACCACGCCTGCTGAATAATCCATAAAAAATTAAGCCTATCATCACGGTTGGCATTGCCATGAGGGTATTTAAGAGTTGCTGTAGAAAGCGTTTGCCGATGAAATCATGAATCGCTGACCAAATACCTAAAAAAATACCAAAAATACTGGCGAATACGGTAGCGATTAATGATATTTTTAAAGAGGTAAAAACGATTTGATAGATTTGTTTATCAAATTGCAGAATAAGTTTAATGGCAGAAAGTAACGCGCTACTAAAATAATCCATTTTTAACAATTAATGTAAATATTGTCCGTCTTTTTTCAACATACAGCATTTTTTATATTTTTTGCCGCTGCCACAGGGACAGGGTTCATTGCGTCCTTTTTTATTCGAGGTAATCGGTTGTGTAACCTTAGGTCGTTTACTGTTGATGCCATATTTTGCATATTCCTGAATTATTTTAATGGCTTGTGGTAATGCTGCAATAAGTTCTATCAATATGCGCGTTTTTAATTTTTCTTCGGATTCTTCTTTATATTTTTCTACAATTTGTTTAATTTCAGGTATGGCATCATAGTCACGATAAACCAATGCTTTTAACACGCCAAGACTATTACGCACTGGGTTTTCTTCCAGATCTTTAGTTTTAAAGTCACTTTTTTCTGTCCAGAATGACATTCGCAAATTTAAAGCTGTCAAAAATCCCCAACTCCAATCAATCAGCTCATTGAAAGTTTGGCTGTTGATTTGGTTTAAATCCACATCGAAAGTCAGTGTGTCGTTGCTTTGTTTTTTATGATAACTCTGATAACACTCCATCAAAGTCCCCATGATTTTATCGCCTTCTTCGGGGGAGTTTAGCTTAGGTATTTTGTTATCGAAAATGGTAGGAATCCATTCTTTTGGGGGGATGGTTTCAGGCGTTATGGCAATGGCATAAATAAAACCATCGGTTTCAGCGACGTTAAAGCATTCCTCGCCTAAATCGAGCTGTGTGAATAGGGTGGTTAGTTTGTTTGTTAAAGAGTGAGGGAGCATAGTTTTTAAATTTAAATAAAAGTTTGGGTTATCAACTTAAAAGTGGGAATTATAGATTTGGAGTCACGGCTTTAGCCGTGGAAAGCGTTGGAAAATCAACGCCTGTTGAAGTTTGTAATATTTGTACAATTGCGAGCATTTTCGATGCTAAAGCATCGGTTCCGAATGTTATTTTAATAATGGAGACGCGACTTCTAGTCGCGCACGAGACCTAAAATCGCTCCAAAATTTATAAATTAGACAGATTAAAATAAGCATATTTTAAAATTCATCTATGAAATTTCGTGCGCGACTAAAAGTCGCGGCTCCGCCTTATTGTTTGACTTGGTAATGTTTGTGCAATTGCCAGCGTTTTCGATGCTAAAGCATCGGCTCCAAATGCTATTTTAATAATATATTTATCAAGCCCACAACCTCATTAACTTCAATTTCTTGAATCGAATAGTCTTCTTTATTTAGTTTATAAGGATTGACAGTAGATGATGATTTTATCACTTTGTTGATTTTGGTTTGGTAGACTCGGCTAATGGGTGTGCAGCCAAATAAGACAATGGAGGGTTTATTTAATCCCCAAGCTATATGAGTAGGGCCTGTATCATTGCCTAGCGTTAAATCAGTTTTTGCAATTAAGGCTTTTAAGTCGTTAAGATTTAATTTTGGGAGTGCGCGAACACAGTTAGAGCGTTCAGCTATCCATTCCGCTTTTTGTTTTTCCGCCTCATTCCCCCAAGCAATTAACACATTTTGTTGTAATTTTTCAGCGACTTCGAGAAATTTTTCTTTAGGATAATTACGACTTTCCCATGTTGAGCCAATGACAAAGAGTAAGTTTTTAGAATCTTGGCTCAAATAGTCATTTAATTCAGTGTTGTTATCATCAAAATATAAAAAAACTTTCTTTTCATGGATTTGTGCGGGACTAACCGTAAATCCTAGCGGAGCGGATAATATTTTTACATTACGGTCTATGGTGTTGCCATCATAGGGGCAGTAAATTTTTTGTTGATAAAAAAAGGTCGCTATTTTTTCTCTAATCGAATTTTTATCAAAGCCCGCAATAGTTTTTCCGCCTAAAAACTTAGCAGTAATCGCTGATTTTAATAAACCTTGTGCATCAATCACTAAGTCATAATGATTGTTTGCAAAACTGCGGACTTTTTTTATTTCTTTCAATAATCCCGCTTTATTATGTTTTAAGGCTTTGAGATTGACAGTGAGAATTTGATTAATATCGGGATTATGGCGTAAAACTTCGGCAAAACCTTGTTCTACTATCCAGTCTATTTCAATCGTTGCATCATGGGCTTTTATAAACTGCAAGGCGACCATTGCGTGAACAATATCACCTAAGGCGGATAATTTGACTATCGCTATTTTCATAGATTAAAGGTTAAGGGAAAAATAAAGGTGAAATTACAGGTTATTTTGGAAATCTCTATGAAATGATTTTTAAGGCAAGATAAGGGACAATGTTAAAAATAAAAATGCTGATTTTTAGTAGCATCATACCTGTGTAATGGATACTGTCGAATTTTTCGGGTGATAGTTTAAACCATTTGCTGTGATATTTATAAATCCAGTCGCGGGCAAAGATGAAAAACAGTACCCACCATAACAATAGTCCCATATTAATGATGGCACTCCAGAATAATAATTCGCTTAATGCTTCTATGGTCATGAGAATGCCTCGATAATAAGGATTAGGTAACTGATGTTACACAGAGGAGTGAAAAAATAAGTTTTTTACGTTTGCATATAAAGGCGGAGTCCAATAGCTTTAGCTATTGGCGAGTTTTTAAAATTGCTAAAACAGGGCAGCTTCAAAACAGTTTTAGTTTTGCCTCTTCACGCCAATAGCTAAAGCTATTGGACTCCAACATAAGCCAATATTTCGTAAGTATTCACCTCCCCCTTTGGAAAAGGGAGATTGAGGGGGATTTATTTAATAAAATCTCCCCTAACCCCTCTTTTTTTAAGAGGGGGACTGAAGACTTACAATATTTCAATTTGGAATGTCAGTGAAAAAACTTGTTTTTTTCACTCCGAATAGAAAAAACGCTTATTGCTTGGTATGTTTAGTTAAATATTTATCTAATTGATTGGCAAAATCTTGTCGCTCGCTTTGACTTAAGGGCGCAGGCCC
>WTBX01000238.1 GCA_013138855.1 Methylococcaceae bacterium | reverse complement strand
GATACCAGTGTATTAAATCTGCAAAGGCATCTGTGCCTATAAATAACAGCAAAGATTGCTTTGGAAAATCATCACGTAAAGAGGCAAGCGTATCAACCATATATGATGCGCCTTCTCGCTCTAACTCTCGACTATCACAAACAAAACCTTGCTGTTGGCTAATGGCTAATTCCAACATTTCTAATCGTCTTGCTGCGGACACTGTAGGTTGATTTTTTAAAGCGGGTTGATAACAGGGAATTAACCTGAGTTCATCCAACTCAAAAATTTCTTTAACTTCCAAAGCACTACGTAGGTGTCCGTAATGCACGGGGTTAAAGGTACCGCCGTAAATACCTATCATTTATTGACGAATTTGACCGTCACCTAAGACGATATATTTTAAAGTGGTCAAGCCATGTAATCCGACAGGTCCTCTGGCATGGAGTTTATCGGTACTAATCCCAATTTCAGCTCCTAGACCATATTCAAAACCATCGGCAAAACGTGTGGAAGCATTTACCATCACCGAGCTAGAATCCACTTCGCGTAAAAAACGTCGTGCCAAGGTGTAATCTTCGGTAATAATAGATTCAGTATGTGCCGAGCTGTAATTATTAATATGCGCCATCGCCGCATCTATATCGGCAACAACTTTAATAGATAAAATCGGAGCAAGATATTCGGTTTGCCAATCTTCTTCACTCGCTTTGATACAGTCAGGAATTAAGCTACACGTTTTTAAACAGCCGCGTAATTCCACAGCTTTTTCTTGATATTTTTCAGCCAATAAAGGCAATACCGTAGGCGCAATGCTTTCTGCGATTAATAAAGTTTCCATTGCATTACAAACCCCATAACGATGCGTTTTTGCATTCACTGCAATAGCAACCGCTTTATCTACATCGGCTTTGCCATCAATATAAACATGACAAATGCCATCTAAATGTTTAATGACCGCAATGGTCGCTTCTTTAGAAATTCGTTCGATTAAGCTTTTGCCGCCTCTAGGAACAATCACATCAACATAGTCATTCATAGTGATTAATTCACCGACCGCTGCTCTATCGGTAGTATCTATGACTTGCACCACTTCTTTAGGTAAGCCTGCAATTTCTAACCCTTTAGTAATACATGCAGCAATGGCTTGATTTGAATAAAATGATTCTGAGCCACCGCGCAAAATACAAGCGTTACCTGATTTTAAACATAAAGCCGCTGCATCTATAGTGACGTTAGGGCGCGATTCATAAATAATGCCAATAACGCCTAAGGGAACGCGCATTTGTCCCACCTGAATACCACTAGGTCGATAACTTAAATCACTGATTTCGCCTACAGGGTCTGGCAAGCCAGCGACTTGTTTTAGGCCTTCGATCATTGCTGCGACTCGAGCAGAGGTTAATTCCAGCCGATCCAAACTGGCAGCATCTAAACCGTTATCTTTAGCCACTTGTAAATCTTTTTGATTTTCTGCATTTAAAAATTCACTGTGCAATTCCAGTTGCTCTGCAATTTCCATTAATGCTTCATTTTTTTGCGCACTATCGGCTTTACTGATTGCTCGTCCCGCTTGTTTAGCTTGCTCACCAAGCTGACGCATATATTCTTTCATCAGATCTATTCCTATTTATTAGATACTCAAATCAACCGAATATTATAGCGTTTAAATTAATGGTTTGCTTAATGGATTTTATGATAGCGTCTTAACGCCAAACTTACTTCATCAACAATGCCGCACTGAGGCTCAAACCCTGTAACCGTCTCTTTTAAAATAGTTCTTACCGCATTGAAGTCATTATCAGTTGCCGCTTTTTCTAACCGAGTTAAAATTTTGCTCAACTCATCCCAAGCGATGACCACCTCTTCGGCACGCATAATTTTCTCATGTTGGGTTTGGGAAACATTATCACCGATTAATAATTCTTCGTAGAGTTTTTCCCCTGCTCGCAATCCCGTATAAGTAATCTCTATTTCACCATGAGGGTGTTCATCATCTTTTACCTCAAAACCACTTAACCGAATCATGCGTCGTGCTAGCTCGACAATTTGTATGGGATCGCCCATATCTAAGACAAACACATCACCCCCTTGCCCCATTGCGCCAGCTTGAATCACTAATTCAGCGGCTTCTGGAATCGTCATAAAATAACGAATAATTTTCTTATCGGTAACGGTGACAGGCCCGCCTTTAGCAATTTGTTCTCTAAATAACGGCACAACCGAGCCAGAAGAGCCGAGAACGTTACCAAACCTAACCATTGTAAAGCGCGTTTGTTGACGATGATCAGGTTTTTGACTCAAAGCTTGTAGAATTAATTCGGCAAAGCGTTTACTTGCTCCCATAGTATTAGTAGGACGCACCGCCTTATCAGTAGAAATCAATACAAAGGTTTCAACCTGATGTTTAATGGCTGCCCGCGCTAATGTTAAGGTGCCAAATATATTATTCCAAATAGCTTCGGAGGAATTTTGTTCGATTAAAGGCACATGTTTATAAGCGGCCGCATGATAAATCGTTTGTACGCCAAAGGCTTTGCAGACTTGTTCGACACGATTATGATGAGTCACAGAGCCTAAAATGGGAACAATTTTACAGTGATAGTTAGAGCCATTAATTAACTCTTTTTCTATGCTATAAAGCTGAAATTCACTGATGTCAAACAAGATAAGACAACTCGGCTGATGATGGATAATTTGTCTACATAGTTCAGAACCGATAGAACCGCCCGCCCCTGTAACCATCACCACTTTGGCTTCTATATTTGCATGGAGTAAGGTTATATCGGGCGGTACACTATCTCGCCCTAATAAATCAGCTATATCAACTTCACGCAGAGCATCAAAGGTGATTTTGCCCCCAGCGATTTCATTAATATCAGGAATAGTACGCACATGAATGGGGTACGGTTCTAATAAAGCGATAATTTCACTGCGTCGCGCACGAGTCGCAGAGGGTATAGCCAATAAAATATCACTGATGTTATAACGCGCAATTAATAAATCTAAAGAGTCTAAGGGATAAATTTTTAAATCATTGACTTTATGTTTATGTAACAAAGGATTGTCATCAATGAAAGCAACCGCTTTAAATTCATGCCCATGAATCAAGGCATAGGATAGTTGTACGCCCGCACTCCCTGCCCCATAAATAAGGACATTTTTTTTATTATGTTCGATACCTTTTATTCGGTTACTCAAACGAAGATAACTGTCACCTAATAGCCAACGCGCAAAAAAACGACTGCTGCCGACTAGCATTAACATAATCATCCAGTTTAAGGTGGGGACGGTTCTGGGAACAATACCCACTTGAAAATAAAAAACACAGGCGGCAAAAGCTAAGGCGTACAAAGTCGTTGCGCGGATAATTGCCCATAATGCTTTAATGCCTATATAGCGAATAATAGCGCGATAAAGCCCTAAATGGATAAAAACAGGCACCGCAAGAATGGGGGCAGCGATGAATAAATATTTTATATCGCCCTTAATTTGATAAAACTCTCCAAAGCGTAATGAAAACGCCATCCATAACGCCACCATTGAAAAAACAATGTCAACGCTGATTAAAATAGCGGCTTTTTTAGGTCGGGAAAGGGTAATAAATCCTTCTATAATCCTAGCAATCATTCAGCCTGTCCTGCTTTAAGCTGTTTTGCGATAAAAACTAAAGGCGCAAATGCAATAATACTGATAAAAAGCCCCCAAAAAGGGTAAAAGCTTGCGATTGCGGCTAAAGGCAATAACCAAAATATATTAATAATCACCAGACTTAAATCAATTTGTTTATGGGCTTTAGTTCTTGCTTTCGTGCTATCCAGAGCTTGCGTTTCAAATTGTTGACTTAACTGACGAGCATAATTTTGATAAGCATGAGAACAATGCGCTTCATACCAACGCTCGCCTCCTAAAAAGCGTGTAATCAACGTAAATGAAGCATCTGTAATAAAAACAGCCAATAAAATTAGCCAGCTCCAAAGGTTAATTAATCCACCTAAAGTCGTCATTAATGCGAAAATACCTAATATCAACCCTAGAAAACCACTACAGGCATCGCCCATAAAAATTTTGGCATGAGGCCAGTTCCAAACCATGAAACCTGCCACCGTAACGGCTAATAAAACTAGCAGCACTGACCAGTTATGATCTCCCTGTATAAAAAGTAATAATGCTGCCCCTAAGCTAACACTAATGGTTTCAAGACTTGCAATGCCATCAATGCCATCCATAAAATTATATAAATTTAATAGCCAGACTAATGACACGCTGTAAAAAATAAAACCAAAGAATGATAAATTCAGCGAAAACCCTAACAACGGAATGCTCGGTAATTTTGGTAATAACAATAAAACAATCAAAATCGCGAGAAGATGCACAGAAAACCGCCAACGTGCGGCAATGTGTTGGTGATCATCCCAAAAACCAATCCCTGCCACCAATAAACTCGCCAAAATGATACTATTGAGTTGATTAGCTGCCAGTTGAATTAAGTCGAAAAGCTGCAAGGCAATCATAAATATTAAAAAGACAATAACGACCGATAAACCGCCTCCTCTAGGAGTAGCTACCGCATGAGAGCTACGATGATTAGGAATATCAAGCAAGCTTTTATGTAGCGCGTATTGACGAATAAAGAAAGTAAACAGACAGCTTAGTAAAAAAGCCAATAAAAAAAATAATGCCATCATAGGGTGTGCTTGCCAAATAAAATAACTGCTGTTGGAACGTGTAATTGCTGTGATAAAACCTGAGCGTATCTACTTTAAATTTCAGGATATTGGAAACGCGACTTTTAGTCGCGCACGAGTCATACTTACTCAACCTATAGAAAGAACACACGGCGCGACTAGAAGTCGCGTTTTCGTTATTATGCTTTTCCCTGTTTTTAAAAGTAGAGACACCTGAACAATAAAACGACTATCGCTTATCTGCACGTTGGTATCAATGCTCATATTTGCTATCAGCCAATGTTTAAAGCTCATTACTATTCATAAAAATATATTTAAAAATAAATGAATGTTTTAAAATGTAACGTTTTTGACGATTGCTTGTAGAAAAAGAAAAAGTTTGGCGACAGGACTGGCAGTCCTTATTTCTATATTTTCACAAAAAGCCCTAAAGAGGTAAGTATTCACCTCCCCCTTTGGAAAAGGGGGATTGAGGGGGATTTATTTAATAAAATCTCCCCTTCCCCTAACCCCTCTTTTTTTAAGAGGGGGGACTGAACACTTACCTAAAGAGCTAAAAGTTTTCCTTCAAGCTAAAAGCAACACACTATTCATTTTTAAATATTCAATATATGTCTATATCAAGACACTTTCAAAACTTTCTATTCTAATAGGTTTTATTAATACATGACTGACTTTATTGCGGGACAACGCTGGATTAGCAGCACTGAACCTGAATTAGGACTAGGCCTTATCCTCGAATCTTTAGCCAACCGCGTTACTGTTCTTTTTTTAGCAACCGCTGATAAACGCGTTTATGCGACTAATAATGCACCCTTAACGCGGGTTAAATTTGCGGTAGGCGATGAAATTGAATCAACCGAACCTCTTAAATTTACCGTTAAAAGCTTATCTGAACAGCAAGGTTTAGTGACGTACCAAGGCGTTGATGAATATGGCGATAGCGTCACGGTAGATGAAATTGATTTAAATCATCATTTGCAATTTAATAAACCTCAAGAACGATTATTTACAGGACAAACCGATCCTTCATCATGGTTTTTATTGCGTTATGAAACATGGCGGAAATTACAAAAACAGCAACAGTCGCCTATTAAAGGTTTACAGGGCGGACGCACGTCTTTAATTGCCCATCAATTATTTATTGCCCAACATGCGGCGAATCGTTTTTCGCCTAAAATCATGCTGGCGGATGAAGTCGGGCTAGGAAAAACGATTGAAGCAGGCTTAATTTTACATCATCGCCTACTTAATGGTTTAAGCCAGCGTGCATTAATCATCGTTCCAGAACCGCTATTACATCAATGGTTAGTGGAAATGTTGAGGCGGTTTAATTTACGTTTCAGTCTTTTTAATGAAGCGCGTTGTGAAGAGTCGGGTGATGACAATCCCTTTGTTTCTGAACAATTGATTTTAGCAGGACAACAATTTTTTGCTGATAACCCTAAACGTCAACAACAAGCTTTAGACGCGGGCTGGGATATGTTGATTGTTGATGAGGCGCATCATTTAGAATGGAGTGAGCATCAACCTAGCCCTGAATATTTATTTGTCGAGCAATTAAGTCATAGCACCCAAGGGGTAATTTTATTAACTGCCACCCCTGAGCAATTAGGCAAAGAAAGCCATTTTGCACGATTACGCTTATTAGATCCTGATCGTTTTTACAGCTTTGCGGCATTTTTAGAAGAAGAGCAGCAATTTGAACCTGTTGCCGAAATTGCACAACTGTTATTAGCAGGTGAACCATTAGGTGGTGTTGCAGAGGCTAATCTTAAAAAATTAGTTAAAGATGATAATGTCGATAGCCTGTTAAGTAATTTAAATGACTCAGAGCAAGCGGAAAAAGCGCGTGAGCAGTTAATTAATATCTTGCTAGATCATCATGGTACAGGACGAATTTTATTTAGAAATTCGCGCCAAACCGTGAAAGGCTTTCCTGAACGTGAAGCTTATGCCTATCCCTTAAAAGGCGCGACTAATGCTGATGAATTAGCCGATGACGTACATGTTCATTGGCTATTAGAAAAGCTAAAAGAGCTAGATTCACAACAAGCGGTGTTGATTTGTCATCATGCCCAAACGGTGATGGATTTAGAAAAGCTATTAAAAAAATGCGGTCTCAGTGTCGCGGTTTTTCATGAGAAAATGAGTATTATTGAGCGTGATAGAGCTGCTGCTTACTTTGCCGACCCTGATAATGCCGCCCAAATTTTACTGTGTTCAGAAATTGGTAGCGAAGGGCGTAACTTTCAATTTGCGCATCATTTAATATTATTTGATTTGCCGACTAATCCCGATTTATTACAACAACGTATCGGACGTTTAGACCGTATTGGTCAAACATCGATCATTCAAATTCATATTCCCTATGTCGCGAATAGTCCTCAACAAGTCTTATATCATTGGTATCACGATGGACTAGACGCGTTTCATCATAATTGTTCTGGCGCACAAGCGGTTGCTATGCGTTTAGGCGATGAACTAGAAGTGGTAATGCAATCACAAGATAATGCTGTGATTGATGCCTTCATCCTTAAAACGCAAACCGTCGCCGCAGAAATTGAAGCCGAAATGCACAAAGGACGCGATCAATTATTAGAATTAAATTCTTGTCGCCCGCAAGAAGCTCAGGCTTTAATTGAATTATTAGAGCAAGAAGAACAGCAGGATTTATGGACGTATGCGGAAGAATTATTTGATTGTTATGGTGTAGACACCGAAGAGCACTCTAAGGATTGTTATATTGTCAGACCTAGCGAAACGCTGAGAATTTCTCATTTTCCTTATTTAAGCGAAGATGGGCTGACCCTTACCGTCAATAGAGAAACTGCCTTAGCGCGTGAAGATATGCAGTTTTTAACCTTAGAGCATCCAATGATGGTCGCCGCAATGGATTTAGTGTTATCCAGTGACACGGGTAATGCTAGCATGAGCGTGGTTAAACATCCTGAATTGAAAGGCGGACAATTTTTATTAGAGTTACTCTTTATTGTCGAATGTGCCGCGCCTGCTGATTTACAAATCGGACGTTTTTTACCTGCAACACCGATACGCATTCTCATCAATCAAAAGCAAGAAGATGTTAGTGAAGACATTGTTCACGAAGAGCTGCTTGAAACCCATGATAAACTCAATAAGGAACAAATCGGGCATTTTTTAAATAGCCAGCGAGTGTTAGTTCAACAAATGTTGGCGTTAGCAGAAGAGCAGGCGCGGGCGCAAATGGAAATGTTAATTACGGACAGCAATGTAATCATGGTTAGCTCATTACGCGATGAAATTAAACGCTTACAACGCTTAAAGAAAATCAACCCTAGCATTAAAGAAGAAGAGGTAGAGCAGCTTAAAGATGTTGCAATGCTACTGCATGAAAATATTAATGAAGCACAATTAAAACTTGATGCCGTTAGGTTTATCGTTACTAAATAAATAACCAGCTGTTTAAAAAGTGTTTGTATTTTAAATCTTAGGACTGGCATCTACCCGAAGGGCTTTATCCTTCGGGTAGATGCCAGTCCTTATGCCCAACTTAACACCTTAAAATATTAAGATACTTAAATTTTTATGCCGCTATCGACATCTGTTCAATCAAAATTGAGCCTGAATGAATATTGCCGCGATAATCAACATCATTACCCACGGCAACTAGATTTCTCAACATATCTTTAAGATTTCCTGCAATAGTGATTTCTTCCACAGGATGCAAAATCACCCCATTTTCAACCCAAAAACCTGCTGCACCACGAGAATAATCACCTGTCATACTGTTTACGCCTTGTCCCATCAATTCCGTGACTAATAAACCTGTGTCGAGTTTTTTTAACATCGCGTTAAAGTCATTATCACTGCTATCAATACTTAAGTTATGGACTCCAGCGGCATTACCCGTGCTTTTCATGCCTAACTTTCTAGCAGAATAAGTGCTTAATAAATAGCTTCTTAAAATACCCTCGCTAACTATATCGCGCGTTTTAGTCGCAACCCCTTCACCATCATAAGCCGCACTCCCTAAAGCATTTTTTAAATACGGTTGCTCATGAATGCGAATAAAATCAGGCATGATTTGGGTATCGAGGCTATCTAATAAAAAGGTTGATTTACGATACAAACTGCCACCACTAATCGCCCCCATTAAGGAGCTGATTAATCCTGAAGCCAATTCAGGAACATATAAAACAGGGGCAGTGCGAGTAGTAATGCTTTGACTACCTAAGCGTTTTAAGGCGCGTTCGGCGGCTTTTTGACCAATTTGTTGGGCGGATTCTAAACCATTGGCATTACGCGCTACGCTATACCAGTAATTTGTCTGCATTTCTTCGCCGCGTTGGGCGATGACTGAGCAGCTTAAGGAATGGCGTGTGCTTTGATAACCATGTAAAAATCCTAAGCTATTGCCTAAAATTTTAATGCCTTGATGGGAATTGACGGTTGCCCCATCTGAATTGCTGATTTCTTTATGATAACTGCGAGCAGCATCTTCACATTCAACCGCTAATTTAATCGCTTGTTCGGCATCAATAGCCCACGGATGATTGCTATCTAAATCTGGAAATTCTGTCGCCAACATTTCAGGATCTGGTAGTCCTGCAAAATCATCTTCACTAGAAAATGTGGCAATGCTGCACGCGGCTCTTACCGTTTCTTTGATAGAATTCGGTGATAAATCGGTACTACTCGCCGAGCCTTTGCGCTTGCCGAAATAAACGGTTAAGCCAAAGCCTTGATTACAGTCATGCTCTATGGTTTCTACATCGCCTAAACGTGCGGATACGGAAAGGCCGTTGCCTGTGCTTAATCCGACTTCGGCGGCACTCGCGCCTTGTTTTTTGGCTTCATCTAATCCGTCTTGGACGAGATTTTTTAAGGGGTCGATTTGCTCTGAGGTTTGCAAAATAAATTCTCTTTAATGGTAATAACTTAAGGTTATGTGTATTTAATCAATGTGCTAATCAATCGCTGGAAAATAAACTTTCTATGCTATCAGCCGTTAATATTTTCTCTACCCATTGGTCTAGTTGAGCTTTTTCAGCATTGTTGACTTTATCTTCTATGGATTGAGAAATTGAACCAAATTTTAATTTAAAAAGTTTTAATAAAGTCTGAGCCTCACCTTTAATTTCACCTCTAATTTCACCTCTAATTTCACCTTTAGTTTCGCCTAAAGCCTCACCTTCTTCTTTTGCTAAACGCTCAAAACTTGTTACATAAGCCATTTTCTCTTCCTCTTCAATACGAGTAATTTCATATCTCAATTGTAATTCAAGCTCTTTAGGGAGCAGTATCATCCAATCAATAAAACGTAATAAATCTAATATTTGCTGTCGTTGATAACCGCGCCGATAAAGTAGGCGAATTAATTGAAATTTACGATTAAGTTTTTGCTGATTATTTTCTGCATTATGAGCAATAAGCTGCGCTAAAATCACCAATGAAAACGGATTATTACAGTTTTCTAGCTCTTCAATTTTATCGCGCCAGCTTTGTAAATTCAGTACAGGAAAATCAAACTTTAACTGAGTTTTCCAAAGCTGTTGTTGATAACAACCTAAACTTTTGCAGTTTTGTTGATTGGTTAAGACTGCAAAGCTGGCAATTTTACGTTTTGGGTAACGGTCGAGCAAACGATAATGATAGCGATACATGCGTTCATTAAACGCTGCGTCGGTTTTCCCTTGAATTTCAATATGGATTAACACCCATATCAGTTCTCCCGATTTTAAATAAACTTTGACCAATTTATCGGTATGTTTACGTCCTGAATCGGCATCGCGGACTATTTTTTGCAATTCGGTATCTAAAAATTCATGCGGCTTTGTCCAATCAATCTCTGTATGCGCCTTCGTAAACAGCAATTGCATAAATTGTGGAAAATACGCTTCTAAGGCTTCTTTCCACGGCGAATCATAATCATTATCGCTTGCTTGTTTTGACATATTTTTAAAATATTAAACGCTAGTTCCACCAACGGTTAAGCCGTCAATTTTTAAAGTAGGTTGACCGACTCCGACAGGGACACTTTGCCCTTCTTTACCACAAGTCCCGACACCGCTATCAAGCTCTAAATCATTACCGACCATAGAAACTTTAGTGAGTACATCAGGGCCATTGCCGATTAAAGTCGCGCCTTTTACAGGTCGAGTAATTTTACCGTCTTCAATTAAATAGGCTTCACTGCTAGAAAAAACAAATTTACCTGAAGTAATATCGACTTGACCACCACCGAAATTTTTAGCATAAAGTCCTTTTTTCACCGATTTAATAATTTCTTCGGG
>WTBX01000400.1 GCA_013138855.1 Methylococcaceae bacterium | reverse complement strand
TAAGCCTCTCTTCTCGCCCTGATCCCTTGGAATTAGTACAAACGAAAGGCGGAGCAGACTTTGTTGAATATGCAGGGCTAATAGATGTAGACGCGGTGATGAGCGATGTCAAACGTTTGCGCGATGCTAACATCCCCTTGTTATACCACCCGTCTTATCTTAACTTTTGCGGCACTTTCCCCAATCATGACATTTGGCTAGAAACCACCGCAAAACATGTTGCTGCGGTAGATGCACCGTGGTTCGCTCAAGATTGCGCTTATTGTTTTTGGCAAGACTCCGCTGGCTATTCCAGTCAATTTGGCTATTTTATGCCCCCTGTTTTTAATCAAGCTTCATTAGATTATGCGATAGAAAGAGTACGCGAAGTACAAGCCGCCGTGCCTGTTCCCGTTGCTATTGAGCCACCGCCTTTAAGTTTTGTAACAGGAAAAATGCCGCTATTTCAATTTTTTGGGGAATTAGCTAAACAGACCGATTGTGCATTATTACTGGATATGGGGCATTTAGTCTCTTATGAAATGGCAAGCGGCATGGAAGTTATGTCCGCCTTAGAACATCTGCCTGTTGAACAGGTTATTGAAGTGCATATTGCAGGCGGCTGTTTAAAAGAAACTGAAACTACACCTGTTTATGTGGATGCTCACGAATGTTCTATTCTCAGCCAAACATGGGAAATGCTGGAAAAAATGTTACCGCATTTACCCAATGTGAAAGCCGTTTGTTATGAGTGTGAAGGAGTCGCTGCCGAAGAGGTATTAACGACACTTAAACGCTTACGACAAACCGTTCAAGAGCATAGTAGCAGCAAAGCCTTACTTAGTTTTATGGAGAATAAATAATGAGCTTTGCAGAACAAGAACGCGCTTTATTTGATTTAATTTTTGACCACCCTTTACGCGAGCAGTTTTGCGATATTGGCTTAAATGCTCTCATCTCGTATCAACTAAGTGATGAGGAACGTGAGGACTTTTCCACGATTAGACCCGAAGCCTTAGCTCTTGATGCGCAAATACGTATTAACCTGATACTGTCGCGTTTTTGTCGAGAGTTACCCTTAAGTTTTGGCATGGTTTCTTCGCTTAAAAATGGCAAAGCCATGTTACAAGCTTTGGTTGATACGCAAACAATGACAAGCTCCGCTGAAGAGCGTGTCCCCATCTTTGCTACGCGCTTACGTGAAAAATTAGTTAGCTATCCCTTTCCGTCAATACCAGAGCATCAACTTGCGATGGCAATAACAGAAGCCGAGCTGAGTATGGCATCGACAGCCAAGCAATTAAAAGCGGCGGTTTTAAAAGGATTTGTACCAAAGAGTAATTTAGAAATTCCAGAAGACTGTTTAGATAAACCAGCTAAAATCGCTGACTATGTTAGTGTTTCCGTCATTCCTCAATCTTACTCACACTTAAAAACGGTGCTTTGTCCTTACGCGCTGGATGAACTATGGAAACACCTTAGTCACAATCCCTTATCGGCTAGTCAACGCCGTGAGGCATTGCAAAATCAAGAGCCTAGACTTTTAATCGCTCGCGCTCATATTCATCGAATGTCGCAGTGTGCGCCAGAAGTTAAACATCATACGGTAGAATTATCCGATGGTTTTGCGGCCTTATTACATCATCTTGATGGCAATAATAGTATTAATGAGGTTTTGGAACAATTTCAACAAGCAGGTGCGCCTGAGCAGATGATTCAAGGCGTGCGTAATGGCTTTTTGCAGTTATGGAAGTCTGAGATGTTGACACTGGTTTAAATGTAGAATGGTAATTACCCAAACGGAAACGCGACTTCTAGTCGCGCACGAAATTTCACATATAAACTGATGTTACGCAAAGCCATTAAAATATAGCCCACGGTTTCAACCGTGGGATAAAAGATAGAAACAAGATGCAACCGTTTTAACGGTTTATAAAAGCTCCAATAAACCGTTAAAACGGTTAGTTGTCTGTGATGTTCCCAGTCCCACGTTTAAAACCGTGGGCTATATATTACAATATGAAATTATTTTTTAATTCGCTGAATTTTAGTAAGTATTCACCTCCCCCTTTGGAAAAGGGGGATTCGAGGGGGATTTATTTAATAAAATCTCCCCTAACCCCTCTTTTTTTAAGAGGGGGACTGAACACTTACGAATTTTATCGTTTTGATAAAAAATGCGTAACATCATATATAAATTTAAAATAAACTTAATTTTATAGAGCAAATATTACGCAAAGGAGTGAAAAAACCTGTTTTTTCACTCCGAATCGACTTTTAAAAATACAATTTTAATCTCCACAGGAGTTTTTTCATGGCCAGATGGCTATTATTTATCCCTTTAATTTTATTTATCGTCCTCGGTATTTTTTTATGGAAAGGTCTAAGCATCGACCCAACTGAATTGCCCTCCGCTTTAATTAACAAGCCTTTTCCTGAGTTTAAAATCGCTTCCTTAAAGCAGTCTGATAAAATGCTCACTAAAGCAGATTTTATTGGCAAACCTGTGTTAATTAATATTTGGGCGACGTGGTGTCCTGCTTGTAAGCAAGAACATCAACAATTAGTAAAAATGGCAGGCGAAAACAAAATCGCTATTATCGGACTTAATTATAAAGATGATAGAGTCTCAGCCATTAGCTGGTTACAACAATTAGGCGATCCTTACCAATTCACTATCTATGATGCCGATGGCATGTTAGGTTTAGATTTAGGCGTTTATGGTGCGCCTGAAACCTATTTATTAGATAAAAATGGCATTATTAAGCACCGCCATGTCGGTGTGGTAACAGAAGAAATTTGGCAACAATTACAAGGTATGATGAATGAGTAACCCTTTTTATAAGCAATTGCTTAATCTTAATTTAGGCGTTTTATTAAGTTTATGGTCGATGAGCCTGTTTGCAGCAATTGATGTTTATCAATTTAAAGACGAAGAAAAGCAAGCGCGTTTTCAACAACTGACAGCGGAATTGCGTTGCCCTAAATGCCAAAACCAAAACCTTGCAGACTCTAATGCCGAAATTGCTAAGGATTTGCGCACTAAGGTTTATCAAATGCTAGAGGCAGATAAAAGCGATGATGCCATTGTGA
>WTBX01000424.1 GCA_013138855.1 Methylococcaceae bacterium | reverse complement strand
GAAAAGAAGTTTTAGCTAACGCTATCCAAAAAGATAGTCAACGTGCTAATAAAGCATTTGTCACCTTGAATTGCGCAGCATTACCAGAAGGCTTAGTAGAGTCCGAGTTATTTGGACACAAAAAAGGCGCGTTTACAGGCGCAGTTGCTAATAAACAAGGGCTTTTTCAAGCAGCCGATGGTGGAACATTATTTTTAGACGAAATAAATTCGCTACCTTTAGCCATACAAGCAAAATTACTACGTTTTTTAGAAAACGGTGAATGTCTTGCAGTCGGTGAAACCAAACCTTATAAAGTTGATGTTCGTATCATTGGCGCAACTAATGCTGATCTTAATCAGCAAATTGAGCGTGGCGAATTTAGACAAGATTTATTTTTCCGCTTAAATGTTGTTCCTTTAGAGCTACCTAGCTTAAAAGAAAGAAAAGAAGATGTAGAAGCGTTGGTAAAACATTTTCTGGCGTATTTTTCAAAAGAGCATAACCTTAATGCCCCTAAATTTAGTCGCCAAGCGATTAAAAAGTTACAAGCGTATAAATGGCCAGGAAATATTCGTGAGCTACGTAATCTTTGCGAGCGTTTAAGTATTTTATTATCAGGACGAACCATAGAGCCTGAAAACTTGCCTCATGAATTTAATAGTGCAGCAAACAGCATCTCAGAAGGTGCGTTTACATTACCGACCTTAGGCTTACAGTTGGATAATTTAGAAGCTGATCTTATACTTCAAGCTTTAACACGCACTAATGGAAATCGCAGTAAATCTGCACGACTATTAGGTATTTCCAGAGATACCTTATTATATAGAATTCAAAAACATGGCATAGCGAGTTGCTAATTTGTAAAATTACTTGCAGCCACACACATTAAATAAAAGCTCGCCGTTTTAAAAACTGCGGGCTTTTTTTGTGTTACCGTTTTTAGGTATCTACTTTAAATTTCAGGGGACTGGAGGCGCGACTTTTAGTCGCGCACGAGTCATGTTACTCAAAATCGACATTACATTAATTAGTAGGCGAGTGTACGATGAAAACTTTATGGACATTAATCTTATTAATCAGTAGCCAATACGCCCTCGCGTTAGACGCATTAAGCATTAAAGAAGTTAGCAAAGGCATTTATGTGCATTTTGGCAAACATGAATTGCCCGATACCCATAATCATGGTGCCATTGCGAATATTGGTTTTATTGTGGGAGAAAAATGTGTCGCAGTCATAGATTCAGGCGGCAATCCAGAAGAAGGTCAAGCCTTAAAAAAAGCCATTCAAGCCACGACAGACAAACCTGTGTGCTATGTGATTAACACTCATGTACATCCCGATCATATTTACGGAAACATTGCTTTTAAAGCGAAGGGTGTTGAGTTTGTCGGGCATCATAAGTTAGCCAGAGCAATGGCAAGCCGCAGTAGTTATTATGTTGATAAAGCCGCAGAACAATTAGCCATAAAACTCACTGCCGAGAATATTATTCTACCGACCCTAGAAGTCAAAAATACCTTAAAGATTGATTTAGGCGGACGCGTATTAGAACTAACAGCGCACCCTACCGCGCATACTGATAATGACTTAAGTATTTACGACAAACAAACGGATACTTTATGGCTATCAGATTTATTATTCCGCGAACATTTACCCGTATTAGATGGCAGTTTAAATGGCTGGATAGCAGAATTAGAGCGATTAGAGAAAAATAATTATCGCCGAGTTATAGCAGGACATGGTGCATTAGTAACGGATTGGAAACACAGCTTACAGCCTCAAAAACGCTATCTAATTAAATTACGTGATCAAATAAGGAGCGCGATTAAACAAGGCCAATTTTTAGAAGATGCGTTAAAAACAGTCGCTTATTCGGAATCAAAAAGCTGGAAATTATTTAATGAGTTTCATCGCAAAAATATAACCTCAGCCTTTGCAGAACTTGAATGGGAAGAATAAATTTAAGCTGTACGATTAAAATTTAGTTATCTTGTAACAAAGCCATTCATTTCTTCGATGGCGATTTTAAGCCGCTTCGGATAATTTTTTAATGTCGTAAGCGTAGTTATATAAAGTTTTAGGTTCTATATCGACCCTGCCTTCATTAAATTCTAAACAGCCCCATTCTGGGTTTATTTGTGCGGTTTTTATTTGATTTAAACTAACATGTTTTTCTATCAGTTCTTTTAAGTCACAGTCTTTTTTTTCGCCATTTTCAAAGAATAAAGTAAATGTGTAGTTTGTTTGATGAATGATGTCGATGAGTTTCATAATTTTACTCCAGTGGTTCAATTTTATGGAAGTTTTGGCTGTCCCACATTTGGATTAATTCTTGTTGATGCATTTCTGCCCATTCTCTGACTAATTGACGGCATTTTTTGGGGAGTTTGCCGTCTATGATGTTGAGGTTAGTTCCATAACGGCTTTATTTTATGTGGATATGTTGCGGAGGATGTTCTCGGTCGATGAGGTACCTTCTGATAATGATTCCGTAGAATCGGCAGATTTCAGGCATGGTTTAACTCTTTTGTTTAGCTGTTGATGTATTCGAGGCTGTAGTTTAGTTTTGTTCGATGGCGATTTTTTACAGGAACAATAAATTCTCAAACGGTTTGTTTTGTTTCCATCGGTAAGTATTAAAATCTCTTTGGTCTGTGGAGAGAATTTTCCCATGCCCTAATTGTTCTGCCAAAATGACTAAAGAACCATCCGCCAAATCCATTGGTAGGTCTTGGTATTTGTTCATTAACTCAATAAGACGAGGTAAGTATTGTTTTTTAAAATCAAAAACTTCAAAAGCGTCTATTTGATAAGCTTTTAAAAATTTAACTTGCGCCCCAGCATTTATTTCTCGTAATAATAAATGACAGGTTTCAGCCATGACATAATCTGTCGTTATTAATCTGGGATGATAAAGCTGGTAGCATTTTTTAGCTTGTGAATGATATTTGTCTTTATGATTAGCTAAAGCAACCCAAAATCCCGTATCAGCGATGATTTTGTTCATAGGTCGTGTTTTTCTTTTAGGTGCTGAGTTAGCTTTTCTTTGTAATTAACTGATAGATTTTCATCTGCCGCACCGCAACCTATAAAGCCTATTTCTTCTAAGGGTGTTTTTATTTTTTGGCTGGGTTCATTATTTTTTTCTTCAATAATTTTTATGGGGAATTTTTTTATTGAATCTAATATTTCTAACCAGTAGTTATCTTCAACTTCGATGGTGATTGTTTTCATGTTTGTTCCTTTTTTAAAAGGTTTGTTTCGCTGTTAATGTATTCGAGTGCTGTGGTTTGGTTTTATTCGATGGCGAGTTATTCCCACGGATTAAGAATAGAAACACCGCTACGTTCAACATCTTTTACATTTCTGGTAACAAGTGTAAAGTTGTGAGTTAAGGCGGTTGTTGCAATTAATCCATCTACAATAGCCATTGCTTTTCCTTGTTTTTCCAGTTCGCCTTGTAGACTTCCCCAATATCGCGCTATTTTTGGGGTAAGGTTTAAGATTCTATTTTCAAAGCGCAACATCAAGTCTTGTTCTAGCCATGTTTTTAAATTTGATTTTCGTGATGATAGTGGTAGTTTTGCGATGCCTTTTTCTATTTCACCTAAGGTTAAAACGCTTAGATAAAGTTGTTGTTCTTTGGTTTGTTCAATCCAGCTAATGACCTTTGTATCGCTTTTGGGTTTGATTAATTCAGAGACTACGCAGGTATCGAGTAAGTAGTTCATAATTCAATAGTGCGTCCTGTGTCTTTATCACGCTCTAAGTCTAAAGGTAAATCATAGAGAGGGGATTCTTTAAAAAAATCGACTAGGGTATTTTTAGGTTTTAGTTTTTTTTTGTAGTCTTCAAGCGAGACGACCATGACTTTTTGTTGGTTTTTGAGTTCGATAATTTGTTCATGATGTGCTAATGCTTCTTCTATTAAGCTATCAAAACTATTTTTTGCGTCTTCTTGTGTCCAAATGTTATTCATTTTATAGCTCCTGTTATTTGGCTGTTGATGTGTTCGAGTGCGGTGGTTTCGTTTTGTTCGATGGCGATTTTAAAGTTCTTTATAAATATCGCCTCTACTTCCTGCTTTGATGATAAATATAATGAGTTCGTCATTTTCGATTTGATAAATTAAACGCACTTGTCCAACACGCAAGCGGTATAGGTTTTCATAACCTTGTAGACTTTTTATATCCAGAGTTTCATTTAATGGGTTTTGTTTGAGCTGTTCTAGTTTTTCTTTTAATGTCTGTTTTTGTTTGGCAGGGCATTTTTTTAGAAACTTGGTGACGCTTTTATGGAGTAATAAACGATAACTCATAGTTGATTTTTTACGATGTCAAAATCTTCAAATTCGCTGTAGTTGCCTTGTTTTATTTGTGTTAAGCAATGATGGACGTGTTGCTGCTCTGTTGTTGAGAGTTCTGGTTCTAAAACGCGGCAGCGGTTTTCAGGTAATAGTTTGATAAAGTTTAGGACGGTTTGGTAAGTGCTGTCTTCGACTTCTAAATGAATGGTTTTCATTGTGAAACCTATTTTGTTTGGCGGTTGATGTATTCGAGTGCGGTGGTTTGGTTTTATTCCGTGGTGATTTTTACAACATGTTTGAATTTAAGAGTATTTTTATAAATTCATCAATATTTAAGACGGTTAGTTTTGGAAACTCTACTTTTTTAGGCAGTTAAAATGTTTGTCATTGCTGATTAGATAATCGACATTTCCTGCAACCGCACAATCTACGAATTTATTATCATCTTTGTCTGCTTCTATTAAGTTCCATTTGTAATAGACTTCTTGTTTATGGACGTTTGCTAGGCTTAATAGTATTTCGCTGATGTTGTTGGCGATGAGTTGATTGGTTTTTTGACTGATGATTTCTGTGTATTCGCTTAATATTTCGTTGCTGATGATGAGCTGATATTGCTTATTTATCAGGCTGTCGAAGATGATTCGATAGCGTGATTTTTTAGGGATGGATACCAATAAAATATTGGTGTCTAAGACGATTTTCATGTTATTGATAGGGTGTTCTTAGGTGTTCGTTTGTCCATTCTGTCATGGTGTCGTTATCCCAGTTGTTTTCTTCCCAGAGTTTGTCCATTTCTTCGGTGGCTTGCTGTGCGAAGTAGTTTGCCAGTAGGTTTTTTATGTCGCTTAGTTGTTGGTTGTTGAGTTGGTAGCTGAATACTTTTAATAATTCTAACTGTAGATTGCTTAGTTTTTGGGGTTGCATGGTTATTCTCCCGTTTGGTGGTTTGTTGCAGGTGTTTGGATTGTTTTTAAGGCTCAGTTAAAA
>WTBX01000395.1 GCA_013138855.1 Methylococcaceae bacterium | reverse complement strand
TGATTCAACTTGCCATAAGGTGCAAGCCCCATCACTTTCCATTCTTCGCCTTTAAGCCAATCAAAACCACATAATTCTGTAACTTTCATATAATAAAAACCGATACTGCCTGTGCCTTTAGTTTCATAAAGACATTCAAGTTGCTGATTTTTAAAATGATAAAAGCCCATCGAACCATTTTCGCCAAAGGAATCAATCACCGCACAAGCAGATTCTTCAAAAGGACTGCTATAACAGGCTGTTGCCGCATGAGTTAAATGATGATGAAAATCTACAAAGGAAACAGTACAGTGAGGATAATGCTCAGCAATGATACGCGCTAGATTAAGCCCACCACTAACGATATTATTACGTTGGCTAGCAATCATGTGATGTAACTGATAATTATTAAGCGGAGAGCGTAATTTTTTAATGCCTGTTTTCAGTAAACCATCAGCTTTTAAACACCCTAAAGCGGCAACGATATTTTCATATAAAGGACGCTTTTTGCGCCAATTAGTCGCAATCACAAATTCATCAGCATCTGGACAATACTGCTCTAATAAATCTTTAACGCGAAGCAAGGGGTCGGCTTCACAGTTCAAAGCACGTTTATTTTGCAGATAGCGTTCTGTCGCCTCTGCAAATAACACCTTTCCTTCATCATCAACAATTGCTAATGCAGGGTCATGATAAGTAATGGACAGACCTATATAGTATTTTTTCATTTTATATCTACAGTCATATGGAGGCGCGACTTCTAGTCGCGCACGAGACCTAAAACATCTTCAAAATCTAAAATTAGACAGGTTAAAAGTATCTACTTTAAAATTTATCTATAAAACTTCGTGCGCGACTAGAAGTCGCGTTTCCGTATCAAATTCAAACTCAATGTCAGCACTAATGGCAAATGGTCTGAATCAATATCTTTCCCTAACTTAATATTATCAACCTTAAATTCAGACGACAGTAAGCAATGGTCAATAGGAATCATCGCAATAGGCAACATCGTCGGCCATGTTGGTAAAATTCCAAAACCCTTACGTGCATTGACTAAGGCCGTTGTTTTCTCTAACTCGTCATAATCACTAGACCACATACTCACATTTAAATCACCGATTAAAATCACAGGATTCTGAATCGTTTTCACTATCGCCGCTATCTGCTTTAACTGCGCATTGCGAGAACGATAAAAATCAGCACTAATCGGTGGCACGGGATGAGTGCTAATCAAGGTGATTTTTTGCCCTCCAAGCATCAAATCCACCTTTAAACTCGGAATATCCACCACACCTGAATAAATTTCCTCAATAGACTCAAAAGGATATTTACTAAAAATCGCAATCCCAAAATTATCAGCGCGTGGATTCGCTTTTTTATAAGGATAAGTTTTTTCGATACTCGCAAGCTGATTCACCCACAAAGCACTCGCCTCTTGCAGTAATACTATATCGGGGTTTTCTTCCTTAATCAGCGCGATTACTTTTTTATAACTTTCATTTGCAGTATTAACATTACTATGAATAATTTTTAGTGAGCTGACAGCGTTATCTCCCCTGCCCTCCTCTAAATTAACATACCACGGCAAAACATAAATTGAATTTAAACTAAACACCAACGCCATCAAAGCGGCAGATTTATAGTTTTTATAAATTAAAAATAAAACCGTACACAGGAGTGAAAACACAAAATATTGAAAACGAAAATGTGAGAATAATTCTAAATAACGATGATAGGAATTAAAGATTGTCGGTACACTAAAGCTTACAACAAAAAAGGCGATTACTTGAGTGAGTCCTAAAATTGAAACGATTGATTTATCTGATTGAGGGTTCATATTTTGAGCGACTAATTTAAGATAGGATAAAATAGAGTTCGAAACATGTTTTGGACTCCGAATGCCTTAATTATCTTCATGATAATAAACGCCTAAGCTAACAAGCATACAACAAAAATCAATTCACAATTTATGCCATCCCCCTTAAAAAAACTTTTCAAACCAGAAAAAGCTCCCTTATTTCCCTTTATTGATGGACTACGCGCCTTATCAATTTTATGGATTATTTCGCTACATACCTTATGGATGTTTGGTTATCATTTGGATAAACAAGCGTTTATTGAACTTAGCACTCGCCCCGAATTATCAGCGTTTTTTCAAGGACATCTCGCCGTAGATACGTTTTTTGTGATTAGTGGTTTTTTGATTGGCTATTATTTATTTAGCGAATATAAACAACATCAAAGCCTCAATCTTAAGCAATTTTATCTACGTCGTGCCTTGCGTTTATTACCCGCCTATTTTGCGGTGATGGTGATTGTCGCTTTTGTTTATCCCCATAATCTACATACCATTTGGGCAAATGTGCTGTATGTAAATAATTTTATCCCACTACAACAACAGTTCATGGGCTGGACATGGTCGTTGGCGATAGAAGAGCAATTTTATACATTATTCCCCTGTTTACTATTATTAATAGGCAAGACTAAACGGGTATTGCTGATATTAGTGCTGTTGTTTTTATTATCGTTTGTAATTCGTTTCGCTCTATCCTACGCTTATCAGTTGCAATTACCGCTACCTATGCATGTAGTTATTGATAAAGAGATGACGTATCATTTTTTTAATGTGATGTATGACAAGAGCTACAGTCGTTATGGAGGCTTAATGGTGGGCGTGATTGCCGCGTATTTAATTGTCTATACCCGCGCAATTGAGTTTTTAAAGCATCATCACACGCTACGCCGCAGTTTATGGGTTATCAGCTTATTGCTATTAATTAGTTATATTTTTATACCGCTGGCAGGACTTGAAGCGAGTGTTATTAAAACGGCTTATTTGCTTGCAGGGGTTAGAAATATTTTTTCTTTAGCGATAGGGTATTTAGTTTTATATAGTTTGAGTATTGGGCAAAAGAGTTGGGTGGTGAAAGCTTTAAGCAGTCGTTTTTGGTATCCCATCGCCCAGCTTTCTTATTCTGCTTATTTGTTGCATTTGATGATTATTGCTTTATTGGCGCAATATTTATATCCAACAATGAGTTTGGATTTTTTGACTTTGTTAGGCTTAATATTGTTAATGATTACCTCAACGTTAGTCCTTGCGACGATGCTTTATATATGGATAGAAAAACCTGTTTTGGAGCTTAGAAATTACCGTTTTCCGCGTATTAATGAAAAACAAATTAAGACATAATGTTTCACGTTTTTAGACTGTTACAAATTAAAATGAGTCTATAAGAAAATAATATAAAGTTTCTTTGAGAATTTATGTATTGTTTTTACATTGACATGAAACAACGACAACATTTAGACACGGTAGATGATTTACAAATTTTACTTAGGCAACACGCATTGTTACAGCAGTTTTCAATTTCTCATTTAGGGGTATTTGCTTCGTTTGCGCGAAATGAACCCGCGCGTGATATTGATTTGTTGATTGAGGATGATTTGTCTTTGGAGGCGGTTTTGCAGTTTAAGAAATCTTTAGAAGCGATGGTTGATAACAGTTTAGAGGTGATGTTGAAAAGTTGGGAAAATCCGATTGTGTTACATCGAACTATGACGAATATTCGTTATGTTAAAGGATAAAGCTAATGATTTGTTGAGTAAAAATCAATCCTTAACAGCGGTTGTTTTTAGTGAAGATGCCAGCACAATTAAAGCCCAACCACGAAAACAAATATCAACACTGAGCGATAACGAAAGAAACCAAGCGCCTGATGTTGACCCATCAACCCAAATCCAGATAAACATTCCCAGTATTATAGAAATCAATCCTGTTATTCTGTTAGACATGGGATTACGAATCTGCGCCACCGATAACAAAACATTTCGATAGATACCTTGACTAACTAAATACCCTACAAGCAAAAGTATTAAATTATCAGGTTCTTTATCGAGACTAAAAATTACTAAAAAACCAACAACAACATCCAGTATTCCCCCTTGCATATTATACAGAAAGCCTTGTGCCGAATCAGAAGCATAAGCATCAATACAACGTGAGCATCCTACCAAAAGTACAATAATGCCAATAATAGGTAGCCAAGAAAAGTTCTTTCCTAGCATTGTCACATTAGGCGCAAGAATAGATAAACTTGCTATTATTCCACCGAAAATAATCATTGCCATGCCTTGTGCTGCATACCATTTTGGCTTTGAGGTAAATTGTTTTAATTCAGATAATTTAATTGATTGCATTTCGCGCTCCATTTTTATTAATTATAGAATCCTTTCGATTCATTTTCAGTAAAATATACTCAAGATTTTACATAGCTTCCCACTAAAAGTCATCTGCATGAATTAGAATAGACCCATCGTCTTCATAGGATTTATTCTCTATTAGCTTTCTTGCAGCGTCTTCTATATTGGTTCGATACTCAGCCACAGATTGCATGGGTTCTTCTTCTGAAGCTCCAAATTTATCTATTAATATCTCCATTGAGATACGGCAAAGGACACGTTTTTTATCGTCGGTTGTCGCCACAATTGTTGCTACTTTGTTTAGGGTATTCCAGCTTTCAAGCCTAGGAAATGAAATCATAATTTCTTCCTCAAATGGTATCGTTGTCGTACTATTAATTTCTTTATTTTCATATTTGTCCCTTAAATATAAACTAGCTAAGGTTCTGAATAATCAACCCAAACACCCTCATCGTACTTTTTGTCCGATTCATTGATAACGTAATAATATGAATCAGATTTGTCGTTATAAATCTGACAAGCAGTCAAAGCGGCTTCTAATTCCTGAAAATGATGCACAGGTACTTGCCGATAAGCCATTTTAACCTTAGAAAGTGGATGATGAACAGGAATAGGCTCCGACTTAAGCAAACGATACATGATTAAGCTCTGGCATAGGAATGTTGAGAGGGGATGGTAATATTTCTAATATAGATTTCAGTTTATTGACGATCGCTTTTTGGGCTTCTTCTCGATCATCAAAAGGAATCGTTTCTGTTTTAAAAACTTGATAGGTTTCATGACCTTTTCCTGCCAACAGCACAATATCATTATCTTGAGCTTGATTAACAATGAATTCTATCGCGGTTGTTCTATTTTGAATTAACACATAATCTTTGAAACGGCTGTCTACGCCTGTTTTAATTTCAGCCATAATAGCTTGGCTATCTTCCATGCGCGGGTTATCTTCTGTAATCACGACGAAATCAGCAATATCGCCCGCGATTTTACCCATTTTAGCGCGTCTTCCCGCATCTCTATTGCCTCCACAGCCAAACAGTACAATCAGTTTTCCGTGTTGTTTTGTGGTAATTTCTTTAAGTGTACTCAACACATTTTGCAGCCCATCGGGTGTATGTGCATAATCGACTAATAGCGTAAAAGCTTGTCCTGCATCGACCGCTTCTAAACGACCTCTCGCAGGTAAACAGGAAGATAAGGTGGTTTGAATCATTTTTTCAGAAATATTAATATGTCGAAGCACACTCACTGCCGCCTTAATATTTAAAAGATTAAAATGCCCTAGTAGCTTAGTCGTAAAATCTATGCTTTCTTTTTTAAAGTTTTGTGGATGAATTTTATGTGCTTTGCCGTCACGCATAAAACTTAATTTTGTCTGTTTATAATTATTAAAGGTTTTATGATAATCCAAATGATCTGGAGTGATATTTGTCAGTAGTTTGATATTAAAATCAATCCCTAAAATTCTAGCTTGGTCGATGCCTTCCGAAGTCACCTCCATTATAAAATGCGTGCCACCTTGGTTTAAATGCTGTTGCATAAACCGTTCAATATCAGGCGATTCTGGCGTGGTAAGGTCTTTATTGCCAGAGTTTAATGTCCCTAAAACAAAAGGCTTGTAGCCTGCTGATTTTAAGACTTCACCGATTAAATAGGAAACCGTTGTTTTTCCATTTGTTCCCGTAATGCCAATAACACAAAGATCCTTTGATGGGTGTCTATAGGGGGCATTAATATTTTTGTTTTGACGACTTTTTAAAGAAAGTCGTGGTCGTTTTAAAACGGGCGAGGAAATGGGATTAATAACTTGCTTCAAATCCATAAACTCAGAACGGAGTTGAGTTTCTTTTAATGAAATAGCAGGACTTTCAGGTTTTAAGGATTTAGAAGTAATGACTGTTTTTTGAACAGCTTTATTTAGAAGGTCAAAAGACCTATTTAAAGAATGAGTTTCGGGGTATGTTTTGGTATTGTTAATTAAGTAGCCTCTAACAGGTTATAAAATATAACGTAAAAAAATAAGGTTGATTGAGGGATGGTATTCCTGAACTTCCTATTTATTTGGAAAAATATCTACTATCGTTCATAGCGCAGAATTTGTCCGCGAAAAGGTTTGCTCAAATAATCTGTGTTTTCAGGCTTACTGTAGCTATGTGAATAACCTAGAGTAACCATTTTCTTGCTAAACCGTCCGTGATAACTACGCCCTGGATCAACGAGAATCACCTCACAATGCGGCTTGGCATGTTGATTAATAAAAGTAGATAATAAATCGACATGATCGCCTTCATACAATAAATCACTCCCAACAATCAGATCAAACTCACCCAAACCACTGTCTTCGTCGTCCCAACCTGTACGCACGAAAGGTATTTTATTACCCTTGTTGAGTTGCGTATTTTCTAACAAAAAACTTTCAACTTCTGGGTGATAGTCTGTCGCAGTAATATTGGCTTGGCGATGATTCAGCATCAAACTAGTTAAGCCGATTCCACAACCTACTTCCAAAATTCGTTTCCCTGCAATCTCATAATCGAATAGAAAATGAGCCAGCACTTCGCTAGATTGCCAGACTACGCCAAATAATGACCAAATAGCGGATGAGATACCGAGTTTTTGAGCAATATCATCAACATCAAGGTATTGTTGTTTATCGCGTAAAGTGCGTAAATGAATATCGACGTTATCAAATTCAATGGTTTGATAACGAACCCGTAATAAAGGTATTGATTGGTGATTTTTCATAATAGACAACTACTTATTTGAGGTAGGTAATTTACACTTATCTTTTTGCTTCTTGTAAGGTGGATTACATTCCCAGTCAGAGCCAGAATAATCGATATGAGCATTCTCAGGTACTTTCAAGCTAACGCACACATCCTTTTTCGCTAAATACCCGCGCTCACACTTCCAACCCTTACCATAAGTCGCATCAACAAAATATCCATTCTCTGGCACTTTTACAGCAACACAACGCTTATCATGAGCTTTAAACCTGCGTTTGCATTGCCAATCATCACCAGAAGAATTTAAATAAGCATTTTTAGGTATTTTAATAATCACACAGGTTTTATCGGTTTTACGATAGCCCCAGTTGCATTTCCAGCCATTACCATAAGATGAATTGTTTAAATAGGCATTATCAGGAATCTTGATAGCAATACACTCTTCACCTTTTACTTGATACCCTAAAAAACATTCCCATCCACTTCCATAGCTTTTGGAACGCGCATTTTTAGGTATGACATCCTTATTGACATCGGCATACACAACACCACTAACATTTATTGTAAGCAGCATAAGGATAAGAAAGGAACTTAAAAAATTATGTTTTGATTGCGCCCTACTCATAAATAATTCCTTATGTTAATCGTTGTACGCCAATGATTTTCACTGTTGGCATAAGCGATAGTATGAAAGTCGTTAGTTACAGATTAGCTATAGCAAAGGCATCTGATGACAAAAATTC
>WTBX01000309.1 GCA_013138855.1 Methylococcaceae bacterium | reverse complement strand
GAAGCTGCGCTAAAATTTTTTTTGAAGCGACCTGTTTTAGTAGCTTTCAAAATTCGCCAATAGCTAAAGCTATTGGACTCCGCCTTTATATGCAACTTGTTTTTTCACTCCTCTGCGTAACATCAGTAAATAATATAGGTATCCCTGAATTAATCGTGTTTTTTCAGACCTCCGAGGTTTTGAAAACCTCGGAGGTCTAGCTGCTATTTACACTCAGGCGTTAACGAACTACGCCAGCATTGTTTTTCTTTTTCAAATAAACGTCCACATTCCTTAGGCCCCCAAGAACCTGCGGGGTAAGTGGTTATATAATCTCGCTCCACCGCCCATTTTTTTATAATAGGGTCAACAATTCGCCACGCATATTCCACTTCATCAAAACGCAAAAATAAAGAACGGTCGCCTTCGATCACATCTAGCAATAAATCTTCATAAGCATCGGTATGTCTTTCATCTTCATTTCTATAACTGGCATCAAGACTACTCACTCGCGTGCGCATTTCTAAACCGGGTTCTTTAACTGTCATCTCCATACGAATACATTCTTCTGGTTGTATGCCTAATAACAGCCAGTTAGGTGACATACACTGTACTTGAGTATTTTTAAATAATTGCAGCGGTGGCTCTTTAAAACAAATAGAAATAGTCGATTGTCCTTTAGCCATACGTTTACCCGTACGCATATAAAACGGCACATCGCGCCAACGCCAGTTATCCACATACAATTTCATTGCGGCATAAGTTTCGGTCACGCTATCAGCGGGAACACCATCTTCCTGTAAATAGCCTTTTAATTTCTCACCATCTTCGGACATTCCTTCTGAATATTGCGCTCTAAAGGCATGAGCATTCACTGCTTGTTTAGGAATAGGACGGATAGATTTTAAAACTTTTACTTTTTCATCGCGTAAGGATTCTGCATCCATTGCCGCAGGCGGTTCCATTGCGACTAATGTCAATAACTGCAATAAGTGACTTTGCAGCATATCACGCATTGCGCCCGCATCATCATAATAAGCGGCTCTCGTACCTATCCCCAATTCTTCGGAATGCGTGATTTGAATGTGGTCGATATAATTACGATTCCATAAGGGTTCTAACATGGTATTGGCGAAACGATACACTAATACATTTTGCACCGTGCCTTTGCCTAAATAATGGTCGATGCGATAAATTTGCTCTTCTTTTAAATAACGACTGATGCGTTTTTGTAAAGCTTGCGAGCTTTCTAAATCATAACCGAAAGGTTTTTCGATAATTAATCTGCGCCAGCCGCTATTTTCTTCTAATAACTTCGCCTTACTTAATCTTTCAGTGACATCTGCAAAATATTCAGGGCTAATGGCTAAATAAAATGCCATATTGCTTGGATAAGTAGCGTTGGCGTTTAATTCTTGCGCTAACTTCACATAATCATTTGCGACATTTATATCGACTCTAAAATAAGAGAGTCTCTCGCTAAAACGCTTAAAAATAGCGTCATCAATGCCATTTTTAGTCTTCGCTTTAATCATTTCGCGCACTTCGGCTATCCATTTTTCATTGTCCCAATCGCGCCGACCAATGGCTAAAATTTTGCTGCCTTTGGGCAAAAGGTTTTCCATTTCTAAGTGATAAAGAGCAGGCATTAATTTAACTTTTGATAAGTTGCCTGTTGCTCCAAAAATTACATAAGTACATGCTTCGTTTTGCATTTATCGTTCCGTTTGCAGATTCTAAAATAATTAATAATTGATAAATTTTTAATCTTCGATGGCTTCTACAGCATTACCATCAGGGTCTCTAAAAAAGATTGCGCCACGACCTGATACACTTTTGGTATAAAAAACATCATGCGCTTCTAATTGTGCGATTAAGGGTGCAAGACTGCTTATTCTCAACGCAACATGTCTATCCCGTCCGCCATGTTCAGGGCGATCTTCAACGGGGTCATAATTAGGTAAACAAATACAATGAAGGGCTTGGGGCGTGTCTGCAATTTTAAACCATAGACCATCATAAGCAAGCGGCGGGCGTTCTGTGTCTATTTCTAAACCCAAAATATTATGGTAAAAAAACTTCGATTTTTCTATGTCGGATGACATTACGCTGTGATGATCTAAGCGTAAAAAATTAATTTCGGTTGCACTCATAATCTTTCTCAATAATCGTGATGAATAAATTCAAAACTTGCAGGGAAACCTGACAGGTCTCCATGTGATTTTAATAAACCGAGAAGACCTGTCAGGTTTGATTGTCGCTTTAAAAATCAATCTTCAAAAACATCCGCACCTTCGGGAATGTTAAAAACAAATTCTTTTTCGGATATTTCAGGGTTTATTTTAACGTCAGAAAAATAAATGCGGGTTAATTGTCCAAAATTATCACTCAATTCCATACCCCCTAAAACGCCGTTATTTAAACCGATTAAGATATATTTAAAACTGCTTTCTTCACTTTTCGGTATCAGTTTTATCCATAATAAGCCCTCATCTTCGCCTTGAGATTCTAAATTAAATTCTTCTTCAATATTGACTTCACCGCTTAACAATAAAGCAGGCGTAGAACCCATCGACTTATCCATTTTTTTAATGGTGACTTGTTCTAAATCCGCATCATAAAACCAGACTTTACCAGACTGAGAAATGATTTCTTGAATAAAGGGTTTTTGATAATACCAGCGAAATTTTCCAGGTCGGCTTAAAGAAAATAAACCATGACTGGTTTGCTTTACTCCGCCCACTTCATCAAAAACCATTTGTTTAAAAGTTGCCGTTAAGGTTTTTGAATTGGCTAAAAAAGTTTTTAATTCGTCAATAGGTTCTGCGGCTTGAATAAGGTTAATTGGCAATAAAAATAATATAAGTAGTAATAATTTTTTCATTAGCTTTGTGTGGGAAGGTTGTTAATGGCTGTGGCGTGGTATTAAGTTTAGGAGCATGGAAATTAATAATCGACCATGAAGGGCATGAAGAACATGGAGAAAAACCTTCATTTGCTTCATGGTTATAAAATTTACAATGGGCTGATTATTTATTTCTCGCTCCCTTAGTGTGAAAAAACCTGTTTTTTCACTCCTGACTAATCACTAAATAAATCATCAAACCATGTGGATTCTGGTTTCGCTTTAGGTTGGGCTTGAAGTTCAGGTTGATACTGTGGCTGCATAAGCACTTGCCCATCTTTATCTAAACGCTTATTGCTAGGAGGCGGTGTGATTGGTATAGACTTTATACAAGGGGAAAGCTGAACTGGAGCAGAACCTGTGATAAAAGGGTATTGTTTCGCGCCTCGACAATAACTATCTGCGCGTAAGCCATTGCCATCTATCCATGCCATTTCTATATTATCAGGCGCGATTAAATTCATCGGTTGAATCGCAATTTGCTTCATTAAGGCAATCCATAACTGCAACGCGCCTGTCGAACCGCTTAAACCTGTGGGTTTATTATCATCACGCCCTATCCAGACCACCGATAAATAATCACCACTGAAACCTGCAAACCAACTGTCTCTAAGTTCGTTACTCGTGCCTGTTTTTCCTGCTAAGGCTAATTTTTTAGATATGTGTTTATACGCCGAACGTCCTGTGCCTTTGTACATGACATTTTGCAACATGGTATTAACGATATAAGTCGCAGCTGAATCGACACGTCGCTCTAAAATAAATGGATAACGCTGTAAGGCTTTACCATCACTGGCAATGACCGCGCGAATTGCTCTCAACTCAGTCACAAAGCCATCATCCGCTAAGGTTTGATACATTTGGGTGACTTCAAATGGAGTAAGCGGTGATGCGCCCAATAATAAGGAAGGGAATAAATCAACAGGACGTTTAACGCCTAGATTTTTCAAGGTGGTTGCGACTTGCTCTAAACCCGCATCCATACCCACTCTAACCGTCGCCAAATTATAAGAATACGTTAAGGCTTTATGCATGGGGACAATGCCATGTTCTTTATGATCGTAATTTTTAGGTCGCCATGTTTGCCCTCCATTATTTAAGCGAATCGCACTATCGCTAACAGGCGTGACCATTGTGTATTTATCTGACTGCATTAAGGCGGTTAAATACACCGCTGGTTTAATCAGCGAGCCTATCGGTCTTAAGGCATCTAAAGCACGATTAAAACCTGCCTCGGTAGATTTTTTACCGCCCATTAAGGCGACAATTTCACCGCCTTCTCTGCGAGTCACTAGCACCGCAGTTTCTAAATTTTTACTTTTTGGACGTTTTTCTAACGCAGCAATTTTTCTAGCGACCGCCACTTCCAAATTATTTTGTACTTGAGAATCTAAAGTCGTAAAGATTTTTAACCCTGCGGTCGTTAAATCCGTTTCTTTATATTGTTCCTCAAGCTGACGTTTAACTAAGTCTAAAAAAGCAGGATAACGATTCACCGAACGGCGTTTATGCGGTACAACCTCTAAAGGTTTGGCTTTCGCTTGGCTTGCTTGTTGCTCGGTAATATAGCCTTGCTTAAACATTTCCGTTAACACCATATTACGTCGTTTTAAACCGCGTTTTGGGTGTCGTCTTAAATCATAATATGAAGGGCCTCTGACTAAAGCGACTAAGGCGGCGACTTGGTGTAAGGGTAAATTAGTGAGCGGTCTTGCAAAATAAAACTGGCTTGCTAAACCAAAGCCATGCACCGCACTTGCGCCATCTTGCCCTAAGTAAATCTCGTTTAAATAGCCTACTAAAATTTCATCTTTTTCATAATTAACTTCCAATAACACCGACATAATAGCTTCATTCACCTTACGTTTTAAGCTGCGTTCCGACGTTAAATAAAAATTTTTCACCAATTGCTGGGTAATGGTACTGCCGCCTTGTACTAAATGCCCTGCTTTAAGATTAGCCCACATTGCTCGTGCAACACCTCTGAGTGAAATGCCGTAATGATCGTAAAAATTTCTGTCTTCGGTGGCGAATAAACCTTGTTTTAAAAACACGGGTGCATCTTTAAGTTTTATTAATATACGGTCTTCTTTTCGTTTTGGGTAAAAGCTGCCAATTTGTACAGGATCCATGCGTACGATAGGCGCGGCTTCGCCTGTCTTTAAATCTATAATTTGGGAAATGGTATTCTTGGAAAATTCAATGCGTAGGTGCTGACTCAGTTGTTCGCCATCATCAAATACGAATTGACGTGTTTTAAATTCAACTTTATTGGCTGCTAATTTTTTATAAGAGCCTTCGGAGAGAACCGAGCTATCAAGTCGGTAATGTAATTGCTGCAATACATCTTCAAATTCATTTAAAGAAAGTTTATGACCGACATAAAGTTCTAAAGGACTGGCGTAAATCCGCGCGGGAAGATCCCAGCGTTTGCCTTTAAAGGTGGTGCGGATTTGACCGTCTAAATCTGCTATATATATAAATAGAAATATAAGTGAAATAAATAGTGCGGTAAAAAAGAGGCGTTTAAACCATTTGAAAAAAACTGAAGACGGGGACTGCTCTGTAGTTGACGGTGAATTAGTATTCATTTAGCAATCAAGGTAAGGTTTAAACAAGGTGTGATTTTAACATCTTAAGGAATAGAACCGTAAAATCGGGTTTTAACATAAAAATTCGTTTTTATTTTACGAGAGCTTAAATCTTGGAAGTGTTTGTATTGTCTATGAAAAACATGAACTTTTTCGAGCTGTACGATTAAAAGACTGGCGGCAAGCTGAAGGGCGAAGCCCTTTAGTTTGCTGCCAGTCCCCACGCTGATATTAATGGTATTGAGGAATGCAACTTTAATAACTTCCGAAACTATATCTGTCAACTTAGTAAAACTTATGAACCATGAAGGGCATGAAGAACATGAAGTTTTAAAGAGTTTACCTTCATGTTCTTCATGCCCTTCATGGTAAAAATATATTTTAAGTTTCGGATATTATTTAATCTTTATCCCTTAGTGGGGACTGGCAGCTACCCAAAAGACTACGTCTTTCGGATAGCCGCCAGTCTTATGTAGTTTTAGGTTTATTTCTTAAGTTGGAATGAGTTAATTGTACAGATAGAATTTAATTAAAAACCTATCTGTACCCTTAAATTAACAAGTTACTCTGATTCTTCACCTGCTCTCACATCAAACTCAATTTTCCAACTGGCATCATCACGCTGAGAGACTGCATGTAACTCTAATGTACCTACTTCAGTAACCGCAGCGCGTAAATGTACAGGCACAACTTCCCCTGCCTTATGTTCGTCTTCGGGTAGCGTGATTTCAATTTCATCTAGCTCGTCTAATTCTTCATCACTCCAATAATCAAGACGTACACCGACGGTATCTTCACGGCGAATATTTGAGGCGAAGAAACGAAAACGCACTGGTTCGCCAATCACTAAACCAAATTCATCATCAGGTAGTGGTGCTTCTGTGCCTTCTTCCATACCGAAAGGGGCGATACACAAGGCTTCGGTTTCTGGTGGCATACCTGGGATGGCTGGCATCGCACTTTCTATACCGACGTAGTAGGATGCCGCCGTTCCGCCTTTGATTCTTACGCCTTTGCCTTTACGCACAAAGCCATAATAAGCAGCCCCTCGTGCTACGGCTAAGTCTAAATCTGCGCCTTCTAATAAACGGGCTTCGGGTGCATTTTCAGCCACTAACCATGAATTTAATACGTCCATTAAACGCTCGGCTAATACGCCTGCTTTTAAGACCCCACCGTTGAATAATACAGCGGTTGGATGTAGAAAACTGGCATCATCAGGTACAGATATATCTTTTAAATCATCAGTAGCAGTCAATTGTTTCGCTAAGAATGCAGCTAAATGACGAGTAACGCCTGCATCTTGTGCATACGGTAAACCTGCGGTTCTTAAACCTGCACGAGTACGGCTAACAGGTCGGTCACTGGCTTCAACTTTTGGTAAAAAGCCTTCGACTAGAACGCGGTTAACTTCTTCGCGGGTTAGTTCACTGCGTAAGGTGCCACCGATTAAGGATGAACCACGATTAGCAATGACTAGCGGAATATTATCAATTTCAGGGTCGTTAAAGATTTTTTCTTTAGCATCACGACAGCCATGTGTTAAGGCTTGGACTTGCCACGGCTGCAAACGTGTGCCTTCTTTTTCGATTTTGGCTTTAATGGTATAGGCGAGTGCTAAATCCATGTTGTCGCCACCTAATAAAATATGGTCGCCGACGGCTACGCGCGTTAACTCTAAATTACCCTCTTGTTCAGTGACCGCAATCAAAGATAAATCGGTTGTACCACCGCCTACATCAATGACTAAGATAATTTCGCCGACGTTGACATGATTACGCCAGTCACCTTCACTTTTTTCAATCCAGCTATAAAGTGCAGATTGTGGCTCTTCTAATAAAATAGCTTGTTCTAAACCGACCGAACGCGCAGCTTCTACGGTTAATTCTCGTGCAGCGGGGTCAAATGATGCAGGAACAGTTAATGTAACATCTTGCTCTGCTAACGGTGAATTAGGATATTTAGCCTCCCATGCATCGTACATGTGTTGTAAATAGGCAGCGGTGGCTTGAAAAGGTGAAACTCGTTCGATTTCATCAGGAGCTTCGGCTGGCAGAATCGGCTTTTTACAATCCACACCCGCATGACAAAGCCAACTTTTAGCACTTGCCACTAAACGAATCGGTGTTTTACCACCCATATTACGCGCAATTTCACCGACTAGATTTTCAGGTTTAGCAGACCACGGCAACATCTTATCATCGTCAGTCATTTCCGCTTCATGCGCTAAATACATGAACGAGGGTAATTGGTTCTTATCTTCAACCACACCCGCAGACGTTAATTGCGGAATCGGCATTACTTGTTGCTCAATATGGTCATCATTGGTTTTAGCCAAATCGACATAAGAAATAACACAGTGCGTGGTACCTAAATCTATCCCTACTGAAAAACGTGGACTACCATCGCTGATAATTTCTTCTTCGGCTATGGCTGTTTCAGCGTCTGAATCATCGACAACATTTTCTTCAATGGTCGCGTTTTCCACTACAGGCTCTACAGTGTCTTCCATTTCTTTTTCAACGATTGCTTCTTGCATAGCTTTTTCTTCGGCTTCCTTTTCTGCTTGATCCCTAGCTGCTTGCTCTTCGGCTTTTTTTCGCGCTTTTTCCTCAGCTTCTTTTTTAGTTGCGGCTTCTTTTAAAGCACGTTCTTCCGACTCTTTTTCTTCTTTTTTCTTTTTAGCGTGATCGAATAAACCCATCTTTATAACTCCACTTCTGCGGCGGCAATGATTTTGGCATCATGCTTAGCGGTTAATTTTGGCAAACGTATATCGGTTACTTTCCAACCTTTATGCACTAAGTCTCCTGTAAACGGTGCATTACCTACGATGTTACCCGTCAAACGTACCGTAGACGCATCAAAACCTTGTTGCAAAGTGATTTTAGTACCTTCCTGTTCTGTACGCACCGTATCTAAAGTGAAATAGTCGTTAATGGCTTTGTTGCAGCCTTCATGAACCACACGGGCGGCAATACCAACATCCGCATCACTGTAAGCGGTGACATCTTCTTTAATGAAATCTATGAAACGTGCTTCTTTTTGCAACGCGCCTAATAATTGCAAGGCAGCATCGGGTGTTGATTCTTTTAAGATAACTGGTTCAGGGGCAGGAGCTTGAACAATTTTTTCAATTTCAACGATTTTCTCAACTTCGACGATTTTCTCAACGATTTTGACTTCGGGTTCAGGTCTTTCAACAGGTGCTTCAACAACTTGTTTTCTGGAACGTGTTGCCGAAATCACAAAGGCAATTAAAACAATAATTAAGGTCAATGCTAAAACCAAAACAGTGCCTGCAAGACACAGATGCCATAAATCAAAAGTCGTTGGTTTTAAAGCTAAATCAATACTATACATGGATTATTGACCCGCCGCTTTAGCCGCTTCTTTAAACATCAACTCTTTTAAAAGTTTACGAGTCGTTTGAATACGCATTTTCTTTAAATGACGATCAGCAATAATTTCAGGGACTTTTTCTTCTAAATAAACTTCGCGCATTTTGCCAAGTGCAGGTTCACACTGTTTAATAATTTCTTCGGTCGCTGATTTACTTTTCAATTCGTTGTAAGCAGGTTTCTGCATTTCTGCAATCACGCATTCCTTATAATGAAGCTGTGATTGCTGAATTTTTTTAATGAGTTCTTCGGTTAAGCTGGTTGCCTGCCATTCGTTTTTACTGTCGGCAGCCATTGAGATGCCAGAATAAAGTAAGATAGCGGCAATTAAGAACTGTTTCATGGTTTCTCCCCATAATAATGGAATATTAAGCGTGTCATTTTACGCGAACTACTAAAAGATGGACACACAAGGTATTTGTAGCAATGACTAACATAATGATGCTTGCAGGGTGAATTTTCAAGACATGGCGATTTATTTGAGTAAAATATTCAGCTAAGTACTCGATCAAAAGTCTTTTAACATTTTTATAAACCGTTAAAACGGTTGTATCTTGAATTTCAAACATAGCCCACGGCTTAAGCCGTGGGCTATGTTAAGTAAGTAGAAATAACCGTTTTAA
>WTBX01000176.1 GCA_013138855.1 Methylococcaceae bacterium | reverse complement strand
AGCAATATAAAACTAGCACATTAAGATCAGGCTGGAAAAAATTATCCATCGAAGAAAGTTATGGTAATCAAGTCCTAAATACAGAAGCACGACATATCAATGACGGAATGCTGCGCTTAATGGCAATCTTAGCGCAAACCCAAACTGAGCATTCTTTTTTATTGTTTGATGAAATTGAAAATGGCATTAACCCTGAATTAATTGAGCAATTAGTTAATTGGCTAATTGAAGCTCCTCAACAAATATTAGTCACTACACACAGTCCGATGATTTTAAATTATCTGGAAGATGAACAAGCTGAAAAAAGCGTAATATTAATTTACAAAACGCCCGAAGGTTATACGCGCAGCAAACGTTTTTTTGATATTCCTGCGATGAAAGAAAAACTTTCAGCCTTAGGTGTTGGAGAGGTCTTTATTGATACCGACTTAAACGCATTAGTAAACGAAATTAATACCGCTGAGAAAGTTTAATATGTGGCTGTTATTAAGCGGAGAAGGTGTTTCTGATATAGGAACTTGCAATCCTGCCTCAGATTATTGTGAAATCCCTGAACTTAAAGTAGGAGCAATGGCTTGGTTTGTTGACCAGTGCATAGAAGAAATACAAGGATATGAGTTTTCTCATATAGAATCTCATTTAGTTCGCTTTATTTCTAAATCAAAATTAACCAAATTGAGTAAATCATTAAGCTCAAAAAAGAAGTTAGGTTTACGAGGTGCAAAACAAAAAAGTGAAACATTATATTATCAACGTAATGCGAGAGCTTTAGCCATTGAAGCTAAAAAACTTGAAGAAGAATTAAATGATTCAGTGCTTGCCGTTTTATTTCGTGATGCAGATGGAACACAGTCATCAAGTCGAGGAGAATGGCAAGCCAAATGGAATTCAATGCTAAAAGGCTTTCAGGAAGAAGACTTTAAGCGTGGCGTTCCTATGATTCCCAAACCAAAATCAGAAGCATGGTTACTCTGTGCCTTAAAAAATAACTACCAGCATTGTGAAAATTTAGAAAACGAATCAGGTAATGATGATTCTAATAGCTCGTTAAAGTCACAGCTTGATGATGTGCTAAATGGGCATACATCCGCAACAGAGATTGCTGATAAAGTACACACTAAAGAGATTAATGTTCTACAAATAGATATGCCTAGCTTGAATGCGTTTAAAACCAGATTAAGCGAAGTTTTAAACACTCTGACGTAAGAATGGGGTGGAAAACATATTTTCACAGTTTCTCAAAAGTATTTCCTAGTTTTCCACCGTAAAAACTCATGGAGTTATGACAAAACGATGCCTTATATCCTTCTCGCTATACTATTTCTGTTAATTATTTTTGCCCCAAATCTTTGGGTTCGTTATATTTTAAATAAACACCATAAACCTATGCCAAATATGCCAGGTACAGGGGGTGAATTAGCAGAACATTTGCTTAAGCAATTTGAGTTAAGCCATGTTAAGGTTGAGAAGACGGAACAGGATAATGACCATTACAGTCCTGTAGATAATGTGGTGCGTTTAAGTCCAGAAGCTCTAAACGGAAAATCTTTATCAGCACTCGCCATTGCGGCTCATGAGGTTGGTCATGCAATTCAATTTAATCGAAAAGAGCCTGTCAGTTTTTTGCGAGAAAAATATTTAGGGAAAGCTCAAGCAATCCAGCATTATGGTATTTATATTTTAATGTTTATGCCTGTTATTACTAGCATTGTTAAATCACCACATATAGCAGTACTTATGCTTTTAATCGGTATCGTTACGATGTTTGCGTCAGTTTTGATGTATTTAGCTATTTTGCCAGAAGAATGGGATGCAAGTTTCAATAAGGCATTACCTATTTTAGAAAAAGGGGGCTATGTTCCTGAACAATATATGCCTGCTATTCGCCAAGTTTTACAAGCCTGTGCATTAACCTATGTTGCCGCTGCATTAGCCGATATTTTTCGACTTTGGCGTTGGATTGCTTTGATTAGGTAATTCATTGGATATAACCGCCTTAAACTTAAAAATACACTTACAAGTCGCCTAAGCGGGCATTTTTAGTTGGATTTTCTAACCATTTGGCAACATCTTTTCCTAAAGTTCTAACGCAGCGTCCTAAAATTGCACAAGTCCCTTTAAAGCCTGCAAACATTCCTCCGCCTGAAAAACGTTTAGCTTTAAAGCTAGAAATAAGTTGTCCGCCACGTTTTAACTCACCTTTAATCATCACCATTTTTGAGCCAGACCACGCCCCACCTGAATTACCATGAGCCTCGCTAATTTCAATTTCTAAAACAGCTGCGTTCATACTGTTTTCAACGATATTATATTGTCCATCTATATTTTTTTTAATATAAGACGTTAATTTTTCCTTCAAATTACATTCATTCTTAACAGCGTCTCTAACTTCATCTGGATTACTAAAAACAACCGTCTTAATAATTAAATCTTTGCTCGCGCTTGTTGAACTGACAGTATCACTTTGTTGCTTTGGCGCATTAGAAGCACAAGCAGACAATAATAGAGTAATAAAAAAAAGTTTTATCAATTTCACCTTTATTCCTTATGTTGTTATGAAAGTAAGTTATTCGCTATCAAACATAGCGATATTATTTCGCCCTGTTAATAAACCTTGCTGAAAATTATTATCCTCTGTCCATAAGTCACCCGCGAGAATGGCGACTATTTCTTCTTTAACTCGTGGAGCGCGTTCAGCTTCAAAAAATAAATTATGCACGAGATTAGAGCGGTAAAAACGCTCTATCATTAAATACATGGTTTGAAAGCCTGTTTGATATATTTCGTCGCTACTATTATGTAAACCAGCCTCGGCTTCACGTTGTTCTTCAAATCCTTGGTGTAATCGGTCAGCGACCATTTCCGCTGTTTTCACCGCAAAGAAAAAACCCGATGAAAATACAGGATCTAAAAACCCTGCGGCATCACCACAACAGGCATAACGCACCCCATGCCGTTGCTCGTTAAAATAACTAAAATCAGCCTCGGTGCGAACATCAGCGAGTAATTCTGCACCCTTTAATAATTCAGTTAAACGCGGTGATGCTGAGGCATAGTGATTAAATAAATCAGTCCCTTTTAAATTGCTAGGCGCGTCTTTTTGTACCACTAAACCGACACTTAAACGCTGATTTGTTAGAGGAATACACCAAAACCACCCTAGTTCGGTAAGTAAAATCTCAATATTGCCTGTTTCAAATAATGCTTGAGTTGTTAGGTTGTCGGCTAATTTATAATGCTTATATAAGGCGAATTTTCCTAACTTATCCAGTTTATTAATCGTTTGTTGTGAACGTCCCATAATGGCATTACGACCTGTCGCATCAATGAAATAACGTCCTTGATAGCTCGCTTTATCCGTTTCAATTATCACTTCATTATCATTGCAATCAACATGAGTGACTTTTTCTTGCTCATGCGTTTCTACACCGTGTTTAATCGCATTTTCAAATAAGCGTTGGTCAAATACGGAGCGTTCGACTTGAAAGGTTTTATATTTTCCTTCAAAGGGAAAAAAGGTGCGTCTGCCTGTTTTTTCATCTATAAATTCTGCCCCTCCTT
>WTBX01000229.1 GCA_013138855.1 Methylococcaceae bacterium | reverse complement strand
CGTCCCGCCAATACTCCTAACGCAGACGTTGTTGCCAATGCTGCTGTTGAACCTAGCCAAACTGCCGCAGGTAAGGCGGTACTGCTTAATGCTACCACCGCTAATTGAGTTTTATCGCCAAATTCTGCCACGGCAATTAATAAAAAAGTAGTAAAAAAAATACTATGACCACTTTTTTCAGCAACTTCTTCATCCTCGTCTTCATCTTCTACGCGTAACGATTGGATTCCAAACACAGCAAATAACAACGCAACGATGGCTGAGACTATATATTCTGGCAGCCAGCTTGCTATGGCGACACCAAAAACGACCGCTAAGGTGTTTAATAAGGCAAAAGCGAAAACTGCACCCAATAAAACCGGTAAAGCTCGGTGTCTTGAGGCTAAGGTCATACAGACTAATTGACTTTTATCGCCAATTTCAGCCGCGAAAATAAGCGCGTAGCTAGTGGCGGCGGTGGCTGAAATTTGAGATATATCGGCTGAGTTTAAAAGCGTTGGCAGGGATTGAATAAACGCTTGCAAGAAATCTGTATTCAAGAGGCTTTCTTCTGTTTGATAAGGAAAAACTAAATTTTAGCTTATATTGAATCGCTACACAGAAAATCTTGATTTCAAATGAGGGAGTCTGGCGTGATTGCTCGTTTAAAACGAGGGGGTTTTATATCAGACCTCCGAAGTTTTTAAAACCTCGGAGGTCTTACACTTTCTTTAACGAAATAACTTAAGTTCCGCTAGGTTTTTCTTCTGAGGTATCGGTTTCAAGAGTACTTTTATTAAAACCAGACAATACAGGACACCAGCCAGTATAGCCTGTTGCGACTAGAATCAAACCCGCTAGCAACAATAAAATTTTAGCTGTGAATAAAGAGATAAGTAGCAGTGCAGCACCCACCATCATACGCACCTTTGCTTCTTTCTCGCCGACGTTGTGTTCAAATTTAATTAGGCGTTTATAATCAAAACTCATGTTAAAACCTCTTTTAATGTCAGTAGTTTGTGGGATTCCCTATATAATGGGGAGTTCAAAAATAGTTAGTCAATATACACAGCTCTAAAAAATGTGCAAGCGATAAAAGATGGATGTTACCTTTCTAATAGATTCTTTAAATGATACCCAACGCCAAGCGGTGACTGCGCCCTCTAAATCGATGTTGATTTTAGCAGGGGCAGGCAGCGGTAAAACGCGGGTTTTAGTTCACCGTATTGTCTGGCAAATTCAGGTGGAAGGTTTGTCGCCTCACAGTATTTTAGCCGTTACCTTTACGAACAAAGCGGCAGCGGAAATGCGTGAGCGTATTGAAAAGCTGTTAAATATTCCAACACGCGCTATGTGGATAGGGACGTTTCACGGACTTGCCCACCGTATTTTACGCCGTCATGCACAGCAAGCAAAGCTACCTGATACCTTTCAGATTCTGGATTCAGATGACCAGCTTCGCGTTATTAAGCGGTTATTAAAATCAATGAGCATTGATGATAAAAAATGGCCGCCCCGTCAGGTGCAATGGTTTATTAATGCGCAAAAAGATGAAGGGTTAAGAGCGAATCATATTGCTGATACAGGTGATTATTTCGTCAAGCAAATGTTGGTTCTTTATAAAGCCTATGAAGATATTTGTAATCGCTCAGGTTTGGTTGATTTTGCAGAATTATTGTTGAGAGCGCATGAATTACTGCGTGATAACCCTGATTTACTGCACTTTTATCAGCGTCGTTTTCGTCAAGTTCATGTCGATGAATTTCAAGATACCAACACCATTCAATATGCGTGGTTGCGTTTGCTGACAGAAGGACAAGATAACCTGTTTATTGTTGGTGATGATGACCAATCAATTTACGGTTGGCGTGGAGCGAAAATTGCTAATATTTTCAGTTTTCAAAAACACTACCCTAATCATGAGATTATTCGCCTAGAGCAAAATTACCGTTCTACAGGCAATATTTTACATGCAGCTAATAAACTCATTGCGCATAATTCTAATCGCATGGGTAAACAGTTATGGACGGATGCGGGCGAAGGCGAATTAATTTCTCTCTATTCTGCTTTCAATGAACAGGATGAAGCTTATTTTGTGGTTGAACGCATTAAGCAATGGATAGAAAAAGATGGTTTAAAGCAGGATGTAGCGATTTTATATCGCTCTAATGCCCAATCACGCCAGTTTGAAGAACGCTTAATGACGGCGGCGATTCCCTATCGTGTTTATGGGGGCTTGCGCTTTTTTGAACGCGCTGAAATTAAAAGTTCCCTCGCTTATCTGCGTTTATTATCAAATCGTAATGATGATCCTTCGTTTGAGCGTGTAGTGAATACACCTACTCGCGGTATTGGTGCGAAAACGATGGATAGTTTGCGTGATTTAGCACGTAGTGAAGAAATATCTTTATGGGACGCATCAACAGCGTTATTAAAACAAGATTTTTTCACAGCAAGAGCCTCAAACGCACTTAAAAAATTTCTACAATTGATTAATGATTTAGAGTTTTTATGTGAAGAATTAGAATTATTTGAAAAAGTTAAATTAGTCGGTGAAAAATGCGGTTTAATCGAACTCTATAAAAAAGAAAAAGATGATAGAGGCGAGGCGCGAATTGAAAATTTAGAAGAGTTAGTCAATGCGGCACGAGGTTTTGATTATCACGCTGACAATGAAGAAAATTTAAATGAGCTAGATATGTTCTTGGCTCATGCTTCATTAGAGTCAGGTGAAATGCAGGGTGCGAATAGTGATGATTGCATACAATTAATGACTTTACATTCCGCTAAAGGCTTAGAATTTAAACAAGTATTCATGGTGGGTCTTGAAGAAGGCTTATTCCCCTCTGGGCAATCAGTTGATGATATTGCACGTTTAGAGGAAGAGCGTAGATTGTGTTATGTCGGTATCACACGGGCAATGGAGCAGCTTTATATTTCTTACGCAGAATCACGACGGCTGTACGGCAAGGAAACCTATCCTAGTCCATCACGATTTTTGCGCGAAATTCCAGCAGAATTTACCCAAGACGTTAGAATTCGTGCGAATATAACGCAACCCTCCGCAAAAAAACAATCAGCGTCTTTAGCAAGCCAAAGCACTTACCGAGCAGGACAAAAAGTTTCACACCCAAAATTCGGCACAGGCTTAGTGTTGCAAATTGAAGGGGAAGGTAAGCAAGAAAAAGTGCAGGTGAATTTTAACGGTGGTAGAAAGTGGTTAATGGCGGCTTATGCTAGATTGGAAATCCTCTAATGCAAACGCCTCATCACCAAAAAGATATTATCAGCAAACAAAGCATCAAACGTATTGCGGTCGATATTGCTATTTATTTACTTCATTTAGATATAAATCCTGATGAAGTTGAATTATTATCAACCGAGCAACAACGCGTAGAAGACCGCAGAGCAGATTTAGTCGTTAAACTAAAAGACCGTGAAAATAAAGCGTTTATTCTGCACATAGAAATTCAAAGCAGTAACGATTACACCATGCCCTTAAGAATGATGCGTTATTATACCGATATTGCATTTAACTATCCTAAACTGCCCATTGAGC
>WTBX01000070.1 GCA_013138855.1 Methylococcaceae bacterium | reverse complement strand
TCAGGATGCTCTAAAAAATGACTCAATAACTGATCTTCTTGTTGCTGAACATGGGCTAAATAGTCTTTTAATTCACGTTGGGCAACAGGATCAGCGTTTAAAGCTTGGTTTTCATTTTCAATGCGCTCTAAGGCTTGAATTTCGGTGATAACATCGCGCAATTGCGGCGCGTTTTTAGCTAATAAATAAAGGTTTAATGGCTCATTATCATTTTCTTGTAATTGCTTAAATAACTGAGCATCATCTTCATGTTCGACTAAAAAAATAATGATTTTCGCGCTTTGGGTCGTTAAATCAATTTGTTTGTAATTATAACGATCTACATAAATCGGTTGAAAATAACGTAAAGTCTGCTGTTGAATTGAGTATTTACGCACGACTAAGGGCAATAAGGGGTTACGTTGGCTGAGAATATCGGCTAAAGAATCACGTCCTAGTTGTTGCTTTAGGGTTTTAATTTCAAGCTCTAAATCAAAATCACTGCCTTGCCATACCCGATATTCACCATTATATTTTTGGTATTTAATTAGCGATTTTTCCAACAATGACGTTAACGCCGTGTTGAGCGTTTTCTTATCGTTTAAACATAACAAAACTAATTCAGGACTGGCTTTAAAACTACCTTGATTACCAATGATATTAAATAAACCAATACTTTTAAGCAGTTGATGTTCTGCCTCTGGCGCATCACCTAAACGCTCTAAGGCACTTAACACTTCCTTCCAACGTCTATGGGTAATATGGTCAGTGGTTGCGGTGGGTTGGTTATGAATGAAATATTCGAAAATCTCCCACGGTAAAATCCAGTCCTCTAAGGTTTTAATGCCTTGTAAACGCTCTTTAAACCCATAAGCCTCGGAACTGCCTAAATAACTAAACAAGGTGCGTTCATTTTGGGCGACTTTTTGACATAACACAGGCAAAATCAACAACGATAAAGGATGCAAGGGGTAACATTGCACAAACAAATCACTACCAATTAAGGTCTCGGAAAGCGATTGTTGCGCTGCAAGTATCGTGGTGATTTCGGTGGTTTTTGTATTAAGTTGCTGTTCTTCTGTCTGGCTTAATTCATTCTTAAACGCGGCGGCAAGCAGTTTTAAAGTCTGTTCGGTGGATTCTAAAAAGGGGATAGGTTCAAAACGTCCTTGTACTTTTTGCCATTCGTCTTTTTGGGTTTTAGCTAACCCTTTAGCATACTGTTCAAAATCTTGGTGCATTAATACGAATAATAACAAATTCGCTTGATGCCCTTTGTACGCCCATTCAGCTAATTCTTGCAATAAAAAGACATCATTCACACCTTGATGACGCGCTTCGTATTCTAAAAACTTGCCCATTTCATCAATCACACACAAACAACCTGCACCGCCTGCATTCGCAACCGCTTGTTGTAATTCTTTTAACAGATTTAAAACTTCCGTGACGCTTAATATAATCTGCATCGCATCAGAGAGTTTTTTAACGATTGACGGCGAACGAGTATTTTTCCAAAAAGCTTCCGCGCTGTTATACATCGCTAATACAAACCGCGAATTTAATGGCTCAGGACTGCCTGTTAATAAAATCTTACAATAGCCTTTATTACCTTCACTAATAAGGTGTTTTGAGATGTCATTGGCTAATTCTAACTGTCCATTTTCTTTTAAAATCTCACTCGCAAGCTTATGAGTGGGTAAATCATTATCTTCTAACAAATGCGAGAGAAACACCGCAAAGGAAGATTTTCCTGAGCCATAAGGCGCAGTTAAAGACCATGATCGAAGCTCTGGTTTAGTATGAAAAGTTTTTTTAATGTGTTCTAAAACTTGGATGGCTCTAGTGGTGGGAATATAAGCCTTTAAAACTTCTTTTGAATCGGCATCACGTTCTAAATTGATAGAGCGGGTGTAATGAGTATCCACTCGAATTAAAGTATTTATCATTAAACTGTCACTTGTTCCTTGTCGGGGCGGGAAGTAAGACAGGAGTACAATAGTTTTAGCTATTGGCGAGACACATAAAAAGCTAAAGCTTTTTTACTCCTGTTTGAAATATTGAAATTTTATTCCTAAACACTCTCCGCATAATAATTTTCTAACAGTTTTAATGAATCTATACCGTTATTTAAACAAACAAACTGATGAATGCCTGCGGTTTCATCAAGCCTATAATTATTAGGATATTTCGCCACTAATAACTCAAGTTTTGCTAATAATGCACTTTCCGTTAATCTAAATACCGCACCTAATGCAACACTTTGTTGATGGTGATACATTAATTCATCAATCGGAAGTTGTTTGACTTGCTGCTGATTTAATAGCTCATTTATCGCAAAACCAATAATTTCAACTGGTAAGTGAGTTCGTTGAGCAGGAGGGGAGCGATAGGTTTTTGTTGCGGGGATAACATGAATGAGTTTTAAACTCGCTAACGGCGAATCTAATAAATCATCTAAAGCCGTTTTAGCACTTGAGCGTGATTGAGCATACATTCTTAAAATCAAATCAATTTCTTTTTTAACCGTTCTTTCGGAATGTTTACCTTTCAACTGAGTTTTAGCAAAATCAACCAAAGCAAACCCCGCTTCCTCACTATTAAACTCAG
>WTBX01000369.1 GCA_013138855.1 Methylococcaceae bacterium | reverse complement strand
CCAGATGTCCTGTGCGATGAAACATGTCACCGCCTTACAAAAAATTGCAGCAACAAATAGCCGCTTTAATTTAGTTTTAGAAGATGATGCTATTTTTAATAAACAATTTTCTACTGGCTTGCAACATGCTTTAGAACAAAGCGAACAATTTGAAGGCAATAAAGTTATTTATATAGGCTCAGGCGGTAATTTTTTTACGCCTAAAAGCCAGCGTGTAGAAGGGCAATATTTATATATAGGCTCGCGCGGTCGATTTGCTGACTCATATATTATTGATAGTGAAACGGCTCAAAAACGACTCGATTGGATTGCTGAACATAAAATTTCTGAACCAATGGATAATCAGTTTGAAATCATAGATAAAGCATTAGGTATTAAAATAATTTGGTTAGAAGATCCCATTGTTGAGCAAGGAAGTAAAAATGGTTTATTTGACAGTGCTTTGGAAGAAGCTCCTCCATCTTGGTTACAAGGAATATTTTTTCGCTGGGAAAAACTAAAGCGAAAATATATTTATCAATTGTGGCGTTAGGTATTTCATGATTTCTTATCAAACTATCGCTGATAAATCTTATTTCTGCTGTCTTTGTTTCGCTATTATCACTGCTATTGCTGCACCTATTTCAACGGTTGTAACAAGTATAGGCTGTATCGCTATGCTAGTTACTTGGCTACTTTCAGGTAAAGCCTTAAAGACATTAAAAATATCTTATAGTCAGCCCGCAGGAAAAATGATTTTAGTGTTTTTTGCTTGGTTATTAGTCGGAACTTTATATGCTGATAATAATTGGGGAGATAAACTAGGTACTATTTCAAGTTGGAAAAAGTTAGCTTATACCTTTATTTTATTAGGTCTATTTTATCAACAAGAATGGAAGCAACGTTTTATTAAGGCTTATCTTTTTATCATGATACCTGCTGCTGTAGCCGCAGTCATATTATGGCTACTTGATATTGAAATACGAGACGGGGCTAGATGGGGAGCGGGAATTTTTATGAGTAATTATGCCGCGCAAAGCATGGCATTTATTGCTGCAACAGTCCTGTGTATTTTTTTATTAAAAGACGCGACATCACGGCCAAAACAGTATTTATTCAGTATTGCCATTGTTTTGTTGGTATTTAATATTTTCTTTGTGAGCAGTGGACGAAGCGGTTATTTTGCATTGCCATTTGCCGTGATCTTTGCCATTGGCAATATTTATGGCTATAGAAAACTACCCTATATTGCCGTAATCGTTAGTGTTTTATTAATTGCTCTGGTTTTTAGCTCCAATATTTTGCAGCAACGAGTAAAAAAAGGGGTGGAAGAACTAAGCCATTATCAAGACAGTCCTCATTTAAGTTCCATAGGGATACGTGCTGTTTTCGCTAAAAATACCGTGGCATTGATCAAAGAAAAACCTATTTTGGGTTATGGCACCTCTTCGTTTAAGTCTGTTTATAGCCCTTATGCTGCAAGCCTCTCTCAAGGCTGGCAAGCCACTTCTACTTCTGATCCACATAATATCTACCTTTATATAGGATTAGAAAATGGAATTGTAGGACTATTAATATTCTTAGGGTACATTTATATCGCGATTCGGCAAGGGCGGCAACAACCGTTTTACGGCATGATGGCTGCCAGTTTTTTAGTCGCCATTTGTGCTTCTAGCCTTTTTAACTCTCATTTTAAAACCTTTCCCGAAGGGCATTTACTGGCTTTTTTCACAGGTATTTTACTAGCACAATACAAAAAAGAAACACCGCTAAAAATATCATGAAAAATATTGTAATAATAGGTAATGCTCCTATTGATACCGATTATTCAAAGACTGTAAATTCTGCTGATTTTGTTATCCGTTTTAATGAAGCTAGAAATTATCATGAAAATAATGGTACTAAAACAGATGCTTTGTGTATAAATAACTTGTCAGATCCAGCAAGACGATTCGCAAAATATAAAACAATAAAAAAACTTCCTTTTATAGAAGAAGTTAAAGAAATTTGGTTTCCACGTTCAATAGGTTTTTTTCCTAAACAATTTTTAATAAAACCATTTAGGGATAATACTTTTAAGCGTACAAATTATAAAAAACATATCATTTCTAGAAATAATTTAGAAAATAAAAAAATAATTTGCTTTTCAAGTGATTTATATATAGAAACTTGTAATGAATTAAATATAGACCCAAAATCAAATAATTGTGTTCCTAGTTCTGGTTATTTAGCCATTCAATATGTTTTGCAAAGATTTCAAGGCTTAAATGCTAATATTACATTATTAGGGTTCACTTTCATGGGGGCAGATTGTCACCCGTGGGAAAATGAAAAAAATAAGGTAATCGAGTTACAAAAACAAAAAGTTATTAATTTAATTTAAGAGAAATAAAAAAGTATATGCTTAGTATCATTATTATAGTTAAAAATGAATCCAAACATATTAGCCGTTGTTTAGCCTCAGTTAGCTTTGCCGATGAAATTATTGTCTTAGATTCTGGCAGCAATGATGATACTGTCGAATTATGTAAACAATATACTGATAAAGTGTTTATCACTGATTGGCTAGGCTTTGGTGTGCAAAAACAACGGGCTTTAGATAAAGCAAGGCATGATTGGGTGTTATCTATTGATGCTGATGAGCAGGTTACTTCTGAGTTGCAAGCAGAGATTAAGCAAGCAATGCAAACTTCGGGGGTAGATGCTTTTGAAATTCCTCGTCTATCGAGTTATTGCGGTAAAAATATAAAACATGCTGGTTGGTGGCCTGATTATGTCTTGCGCTTATTTAAACGCGAAGCAGGAAAATTTACCGAAGACTTAGTTCATGAGCGAATTATTGTCGATGGAACAATTAAGCAACTAACAAATCCTTTACTGCATGAAGCCTTTATAAATCCTGATGAAGTTTTACATAAAATAAACAGTTATTCGACTTTAGGGGCGCGGAAATTATATGAACAAGGTAAACGGACTTCTTTAGGCAAAGCTATTTTTAGAGGACTATGGACATTTTTTCGCACATATATTTTAAAGGTGGCTTTTTTAGATGGTCAACAAGGGTTAATGCTGTCGATTTCCAATGCTGAAGGAGCTTATTATAAATACTTGAAATTATTAGATTTACAAAGAACAGAAGGCTCTTAAATGAATTTAATTTCTGTCATTATCACGACTTATAATTGGGAGTCGGCTTTAGAAGCTTGTGTTCGTAGCTTATTTGCTCAACAAGATTTAAACTTTGAAATTATTATTGCGGATGATGGCTCTAAAGTAGCAACCACAGAGTTAGTTGAAAAATTACGCTTAGAAAGCCCTGCTCCTTTAAAACATTGTTTTCATGAAGATAAAGGTTTTAGAGCGGGAACGATACGCAATAAAGCCGTTGCCATAAGTTCGGGCGAATATTTGTTATTTATTGATGGCGATTGTGTACTTTTCCCTCATTTTATTAAGCGACATAGGCAACTTGCTGCAAGAGGTCATTTTGTAGCAGGAAACCGAGTATTATTGAGTCAAAGTTTCACTGAAATAGTCTTAAAAACGCAACTACCGTTACATCAGCAAAGTAGAGTTAGCTTTATAAAATGGCGTTTTCAAGGTTACATTAATAGATTATTACCGCTTATTTATCTGCCTTTTGAATCCTTTCGTTTACGACATCCACAACGTTGGCAAAAAGCCATGACTTGTAATCTTGCTATCTGGAAAAATGATTTCATTGCTGTTAATGGTTTTGATCAGCTTTTTGAAGGTTGGGGTTATGAAGACTCAGACTTAGTGATTCGTTTAATACACAATGGTATTAAACGCAAAGAAGGACGTTTTGCCGTTCCTGTGTTGCATCTTTGGCATAAACATAATGATAGAACGACTGAGCAGGAAAATTATCAGCGATTAATGGAACGATTAAATAACCCTAAATTTATACGCGCTGAACAAGGAATTGAAACATCATAGTTGCGTTGCAAATGTATTAAAATAGCTTCTACCCTTCATTCTCGCTTTTTCAAGCAACCTCCAGATAAACTCTAAAATAACGCAATATCCCGCTTTTTACAGGTATTCTCATAAAATATTTTTCACGATAGCCTTAATAATTTAAATTAAGATTATTTAAGCAAATGACTAATAACCTAGTAATATAGTAAACTATAGCCCTACTGAATAAAATAGACCCATGACTACAGATAACGTACATCTACACGAAATTAATAAATTTGGCTCACAGGCAGAACGCTGGTGGGATACGCAAGGTGAATTTAAAACTTTGCATGATGTTAACCCTTTGCGTTTGGAATTTATAAAAGATTATGCCCAGCTCACTGGTAAGCGTGTGGTTGATGTCGGTTGTGGCGGAGGAATTTTAACCGAAGGACTGGCTCAAAATGGCGCAGAAGCCTTAGGCATTGATTTAAGTGAAGAGCTAATTGATGTTGCTGATTTACATGGTTTGGAGTCTGGCATTAATGCGAAATATAAAAAAATAAGTGCCGAAGCTTTAGCAGAAGAACAACCTGAAAGCTTTGACCATGTCACTTGTATGGAAATGTTGGAACACGTTCCCGATGCAGGTTCGATTATTAGTGCCTGTGCCAAAATGGTTAAACCAGGTGGGATGGTGTTTTTCTCAACTTTAAACCGTAAACCTAAAGCTTATTTATTAGCGATTGTTGCGGCTGAACATATTTTAAGAATGCTGCCTAAAGGTACGCATGATTATAAAACTTTTATTAAACCGTCTGAGCTAAGTCAATCAGCACGAGCAGCGGGTTTAGAGTTACAGGGTATGGTTGGCATTGAATATAACCCGTTAACAAAACAGTTTCATTTAGGTAAAGATATAGATGTGAATTATATCGCCGCCTTTAAACGCCCAGAATAAAATGAGTGAGGATTTTAATTTAAGTTGTGTGTTATTTGATTTAGACGGCACTTTGGTTGATACCGCACCTGATTTAATCGCCTGTTTAAATAGTTCATTAAAACATCACGGCTTTCAAGCAGTCGAAGCCGATAAAGTAAGAGCTTATATTTCTTTTGGTGCGGTAGCGATGATTGAAAAATCTGAAGCAACGACAGATAAAGAGCTTCAAGCGCAAATCTTAGAAACCATGTTGGATCATTATCAAAATAATATTGTTGAACATGGCGGTTTTTTTGAAGGTATGGCAGAAACCTTACAAATCATCGAATCAAAAGGGCTTAAGTGGGGCGTTGTAACTAATAAACGCGAGCGTTTTACAAATCCTCTGATGAAAGCTTTAAAGCTGACCGAGCGGGCTGCCTGTATTATTAGTGGTGATACGACTGCAAATAGCAAACCGCATCCTGAACCTATGTTCGCAGCTTGCAAACAAGCACAAGTTAATCCTGAAAACTGTGTTTTCATCGGAGATGCAAAACACGATATTACCGCAGGTAAAAATGCGAATATGAAAACGTTAGCAGCGGTCTATGGCTATTTAACTAACGAAGATAAGCCTGATAGTTGGGGCGCAGATGCTTTGGTTGAATCCCCCGAACACATTAATTTATGGATAAAAACGGCATTATGTTGTTAAAAGATAAAGTGATTTTAATCACTGGTGCAGGCGGAGGTCTGGGAGGAACGGCTGCTTTAGCTTTAGCCGCTCAAGGTGCGGAAATTATTTTGCTTGATAAGAGTATTCCTAAATTAGAAAAAGTTTACGATGCAATTGTTGCGCAAGGTTCTATCGACCCAATCTTGTATCCGTTTGATTTAGCGGGTGCAAGTGAAGTGCAGTATGAAGAAATGGCACAGGCAATTGCTGATAAATATGGTGCATTACAAGGCGTTTTACATTCAGCGGTAGAATTTAAGGCTTTTTCACCCATTGCGACTCATGGAACAAAGGATTGGGGTGATTCGCTCAATGTTAATTTAAATGCTCCCTTTTTATTAAGCCGCGTGCTATTGCCTGTCTTACAAAAAAGTGACCATGCTTCCATTGTATTCACTTCTGATTCATCCGCTAGAAAAGCTAATGCTTATGCAGGAGCGTATGGCGTATCTAAAGTGGCACTTGAAGCTTTTGCACAAATTTTAGCGCAAGAATTAGAATCCTCTGGCAAAATTAGAGTGAATACGTTAGTGCCAAATGCCATTAATTCGCCGTTACGCAAACGCGCTTATCCTGCGGAAAATAAAGATATTTTACCTGCAATGGATTCTTTAAACGAAATTTACACTTACTTATTTAGCGATGAAAGTATTGGTGTGACAGCCCAAACTTTAGACCCACAAACTTATAGCCAAAATTAAACGCCATGTCAGCAGAAAGAGAAATCATTATTTTAAGCCGAGATGTTAATGTTGTCATGATTCCCGATGGTAATCACGGCACACTTAGCGCGGGCAAAGAAGTCACTATTCATCAAGCCTTAGGCACTAACTATACCGTGGTCACAGAACACGGTCACATGGTGCGTATAGCAGGCGTGGATGCGGATGCTTTAGGAAAAACACCTCATGAATTACATACATTGGTGGTAGAAACCGATGCTAAAGCGGTCGAAAAAAATTGCTGGGAAGTGATGAAAACGGTCTATGACCCTGAAATCCCTGTCAATATTGTTGATTTAGGATTGGTTTATCACTGTAATGTGACACAGGCAAATGAAGCGGGTGATTTGAATAGTGTTCACGTTATGATGACCTTAACCGCACCAGGTTGTGGCATGGGACCTGTCTTACAAAATGATGTTGAAAAATCCATTAGTGCATTGACAGGGGTTGAATCTGTGAATGTTGAAGTGGTTTTAGATCCACCGTGGTCAAGAGAAATGATGTCAGAATCAGCTCAGGTACAATTAGGTTTATTTTAAGCTCTACTCATGAAAAACAGGAGTACAAAACTTGTTTTGTACTCCTGTTCATTAAAAAGCGCGTTTCCACCGTGGTTCTGAATCAAGCTTTTTAATACGTTTCTCACTACGATCTAAATCTTGCTGCCAATCAGCATCATCATTAATTACCGTCGCTTTCAGCAAAATTATTAACTCTGATTTTTGCGTCTCACCTGTATCAATTCTAAAAAGATGTCCCAGATAAGGAATTCGTGATAATAGCGTTAGCCCTTCTTTGTTATCAACTTTACGCTCCTGCATTAACCCACCTAGGAGTTTGTCGGGCTTAGGTTTATATAAAAACAATGACTTAGAGATAAATCATTTTATTTTAGGCGTTAGGGTTGGTAATTATTGTCCTTTTTAACACTGATTCTAATTTTTATAAAATATAATTATATTATTATTCAGTAACTTATAAGTCCGACAAACTCCTAGGTGGCGGTTTACCTACTAACCCAACTGCTCGTATTAGTTTTGGCGTGTACAAAGGCAATAGTAAACAAATATATTTCCGAGAACTTTATTAATCGGCATCCTTTATTGCTGTATATGAAAAGCCGTGAATTCAGAATGTTTTTAGGTCTCATGCGCGACTAAAAGTCGCGGCTCCGTCTTAATTTTCATGAAAAATTAGTTTTGCATATCGTCAGTTCACAACAAAGAATCAATGACACCGCCGCACTCTAAACAAAGGAAACACCCCATAATTTTTAGCTAACGGCACCCGCCCGACATAATCACAGGCAAACGAATCAATCGCTAATACTTCTGCAAAAGTCGCAGCCCCTGCACTGGCATAAACCTCTCCCGCAGGTGTAATAGGCTCTATTCGTGCGGCATTATTGACATGATTTCCCGCATAGGTTTTTTTCTGCAAAATAGCATCATAAACACTAAACACAGGGCCAAAATGCAAGGCGACCCGAATTTGCAAAGGGTCAGGCAATCCTAATGCAGCCCAATAGCCTGTTTGATTGCGTTCTTCAATTAATTCACACAAGGCTAGCGCGAAATTTCCCGCATATTCCAAATCTGAAAAAATAAGATATAAAGCATCACCCCATGTATTTTTTACTTCGGGTTCAGAAGGATGATCCTCTAATAATTCAGCAATATTTTTTAGCACTTCGCTCTGAAAAATTAAAATTTGTTCTTCGGTAAATTGACTATAACCTGCGACATCGGTAAAAACAATGGACTTTAAAATAATTTCCCCATGTTCAGTTTCTGCAAGCGGCTTATTCCAGTCTTCCTCTTTAATAGGCTCTAGCATTTGAAAAGTCTGCACCGTTTCTGGATGCAAAGGGTTTATATAATAAATAGGTTCTTTATCTTTTTGCCACCACCTTATCGCATCAAAAGTCCCGCCAATATCTTTTACTTTTTCGCCATTCCAAACCGCTAAATGGAGCAACTTAGAACCTAATTGTTTGGCTCTAATAAGTGCTAAACCATGAATCACTAAATTAGCATAACGATAATAAAGCGTACTACCTTGAAGAAACTGTATTGATGAATTCCATAAATGTCCGCCTATCTGTGCTTGCGTGTAATCCATAAGATTATGAAAACGTTGTTCCCAGCTCGGTTTATCGGCAACTGCATTATCTCGCACAACGGAATTTTTAATAAATGCCTGCTGTTCATAGGGCAGAATAATATTAGTTTCAAAACTAAGTTGCTGTAGCACCTCCAAAAATAAAATATCCGCACCACAGGCCGCAGAACCATAGCCCCACATCGCTTTTGATTTAAGCACAAAATCTTTTAAAGTCGCTTTTACAGCCTCTTCATTTTCTTGCGGAAAACGTGGAACCTCACGCTCCGCAGTATCCATCATATGTCCTGTAAAAACGATAATGGGCGGGGTAAATAAAATTTTCAGCAATTCCTCTAATACTTGTTTACGCTGTTTTTCATCAACCGCCAATGAAGCAGTGAGCGGGTATTCCCAAGAAAGCAACAACTTAGCATTTTTTCGTGTTGAAGCAATTTGAGTAAAATTATCAGAAAGAGCCACCGCCTGTCGATAAGATTCTAATAAGGCTTCATCTAAACCACTTTCGGAGATTAATAAATAATTAATCAACTTTGTTTCAGCTAAGGTGGCACTTAACCAATAGTCCTTAGTTTGTGTTAACGCTAACTTAGAACAATAGTCATCAACTTGCTGGCAATAAGATTTTGCGGCATTAAATTGTCCCGATAACAATGCTAAGGTCGCTGCATTAATGCCCGCCCAATAACTTTGTGGGCTGCATTCAAACGCTTGCCTATATAAAATATAAGACTCAATTAAACAAAAAAAACGCCGTTCTTTATCATGAGTGATTAATACCTGAGTTTTATAACAACTGGCAAGATTTGCTAAAGTTTCCTCATCATTAAAACCTAGGCTAGCTAACTCTTTAAATATCGCCAGAGCTTTATTATGCGCATTCATTTGCACATAAAGCCGCCCTTCAAGCTGCTTTAATTTCAAGCACATTTGGCGCGTTTTTTCATCCACATTAACAAGGTCTGATAACACCTCATGGTCGGTGAGTTGAGTAGATGCTTTCTCAGAGCATTGCACACGAATATCATTTAGCCCCGTATTCACAATTTCATAGGCAAACATAAACTCATGGTGTTTATAGAGTATCTTTGCGAGTTCCCATGCTGGAATCTCCTCGTCCATTGAAATACCAATAAGCGGTGAGACGAAATCGACAATATGCGGGTTCTGCAATGCCCAAGTTTGAATTGTTGCCATAAAGCGTTTCCAGCATTTATTGAATTAAAGAACAAACTATAGCGGTAATTAAGGAAATGCTCAATTACACAAGCCTTTCATTGCAGCCAATAATTAAAGTAAGATAATGTTTTTTAACTGAATGTAATTAATAACGAGGAAAAAATGACAGATTGGATAGATGTAGTCGAAGAAAATGCCTTAGCTAACGGTGAGAATATTGTCGTTGATGTGGATGGGGTTGATGTCGCTATTTTTAAAATTAACGGACAGTTTTATGCCATTGAAGATGTTTGCACTCATGATGGTGCGGAGATTGCCAGCGGTGAATTAGACGGCGATGAAATTATTTGCCCTAGACATGGAGCGCGTTTTTGCGTGAAGACAGGGGCAGTTAAATCTGCGCCTGCTTATGAAGATGTCGATTGCTTACCTGTACGGATTGAAAACGGCAGGGTACAGGTAAGAGATGATCGTTGAGATTAAGTTATTATTCAATTAACCCTAATTGTTGCAGTTTTAGGCGTAGCGTTTCAACCCGTTTACGATTTACGCCTAAATCGCTGTAGCCTGTGCGTGAAGCTGAGCGAATGTGAATTAATTTGGCATCTTTGTCGAGAATAATATGTAAATCATCGACAAAACGAAAGATCAAGCTAGTTACTTCGGCTTGTAGCGTATCATCAGCTTCTTTATTGATAATGGTACGTGCTTCGCTCTTTAAAGTTTCTTTTAAGGCTGACCACACGTCTTCGCTTGTGGAAATAATTTTAAACGGCTCTATATAATGTTCTTTATCGTTTGTCTGTGCTTGAGAAGAAACACAATTAGGGCTGTTTGGGCAGAGAGGTAATTTATTAAGCGCAGCCGAAGCTGCCGTATTTGAGAGTGCAGTCATAATAATAACAAGGAAAATAGATGTTTGGTTCATAACGTGAATCCAAAATATAACTTGTAACATATTATCGACTAATTCTCACCCATTTAGGAACGTGGTTTCATAATTAGTGATTGAATATGCGTTGAAAACACCAAGCAAAGCTTGTCGGTATGCGTTCCCAAACAGATTTTGGGAACGAGACAACATAAGCTCACCGCTAAAGGCTTTAGTAACACCACTAGCACTTATAACGGTTTTAAGCAGGAAGAAGATAAACAGCAGTTTATTAGTGAATTAGAGAATTTACGCAAACTCATGCGTAATATTAGAGATGAAGTTTCAGCCGCCGACGGTGTTGATGAAGATGATAAGGATGAAATTTTTGCAGATTTAATCAAGCAGATTAATGATTTAAAAGCCGCTAAACAACAGGCAGAAGAAATTGCAACAACTTTAGCGGCTGAAAATCGTCCGATTATTCTATGTGCCACCCTTTCTAGCTCTGATTGCTTAAAAAATAAAGGTATCAACGCAATAGATGCTTTTTTTGAATTTTGGGAAAATTGGTCAGTGTTGTGTGAACAGCAAAACCATTTAATAATGATTTGTTTATGTTTTAATTACAACACTCTCGAAACCAGCGTTTTTAATCGTCTGTTAAGAAAAAAACACTTAACCAGCAGATTGATAACTATTTTGAAACACTTGAATTTTCAAGGTTTAACCTTAACGGCGTAGTCTTGCCAAAACTTAATAAAATAGAACAAAGTCAGGTTGAAGATTGGGCAAGGATTCACCTGAACCATATTTATGAAAAATTAAAGCCTGAAATCAAAAAGATATTTGATGAGCATAAACAGGCGATTGCAATGCAGCCTTTAGCTGAAAGGCTTGAAAAAATGTTACGAGAAGTCATATGAAAATTATTCAACCTGTATGATTAACTCAGTTCAAATTAAAAATAAAATTAGGAATGATATAAGACTGGCGGCTACCTGAAAGACGTAGTCTTTTGGGTAGCTGCCAGTCCCCGCTTAAATACATAACTATAAGCGTGGGGACTGGCAGCAAACCAAAGGGCTTCGCCCTTCAGTTTGCCGCCAGTCTTTTAATTGTACATATCGAAATTATTCAACTCAAAAAATAAAGAATCCTATGAGCTATCCTTACTATTCAGGCTCTCCGAAGCCAAAACCTGCAATACCAATCGAGCTACCAAACTCCCAATATGAACACCAAACTAAGCCTGAAAATTATCTTCCTGATGATGGCTTAGTTGATGCCGTCAATGTCGCCTTAATGTTAGGGCAACCTTTGTTATTAACAGGCGAAGCAGGTGCTGGTAAAACCCAGCTTGCTTATCATGTTGCTCATCAACTAGGTTTAGAAAAACCCTTAAAATTTGAAACTAAATCCGATAGCAAAGCCAAAGACTTATTTTATTTTTATGATTATTTAGGGCATTTTCACGCAGGCGAAAAACCGCAGCATAATAGCGAATACATTACCTTTAACGCCTTAGGTTTAGCAATTTTACGCGCTAATAATTATGATGATATTAAACATCTGGTCAATAAAAACTATAAACAAGCCGAAAAAACACACTCTGTAGTTTTAATTGATGAAATTGACAAAGCCCAGCGTGATTTCCCTAATGATATTTTGAACGAAGTTGAGTTAATGTCTTTCAAAATTCAAGAGCAGGATAATGCAGAAGTTAAAACGGATGTTTCGATGCGTCCTGTGTTAATTTTAACCAGTAATTCAGAAAAACATCTACCCGATGCATTTTTGCGTCGTTGTATTTATTATCATATTCCCTTTCCAGACGGTGAGCGTTTAACACAAATTATTGATAGTCGTTTAGGTGATTCGATTAAGCTCAGCACAGCATTTTTAAAAAATACACTGGATTTATTTGATAAATTACGCAAAGCAGGTTTACAGAAAAAACCTGCGACGGCTGAGCTTTTGAACTGGCTAACTGTATTAAATAGCCGTTTTCCTAAGAGTGATAATCCTTTAGTTGAATATCAAAAAGATTCGCAATCATTAACTTTAAAATACCTTGGTTAAAAATGAAGATGATATAGCAATCGCTAAAAATGTTATTGAAAATTGGCAGCCGCCACAGGAGAAGAAACATGCTAATGACCGTTGATATACCTAATGACCTAGCAATCCGTTTAAATCCCTTTAAAAATGAGTTACCGCAATTATTAGAATTAGGTTTACATGAATACAACCTACCGAAAAAAACAACAGGCTTTCAAGGTGTTAATGAAATATTAGAATTTCTTGCTAAATTACCAACCCCCGAAGAAATTCTAGCTTTAAAACCTGCACAAGAATTGCAGTTACAAATTAATACACTATTAGATAAGCAACGTAATCATGGATTAAGCGTAGCCGAAGAACAACAATGGCAACAGTATGAGTATTTAGAGCATTTAGTTCGCATCGCTAAAGCTAATGCCTTGTTAAAACTACAAGCTAAAAATGAGTAGCACTTATATTCCTGCAAAACTTAGACAACTCGTTTATGAACGCGCAAAAGGTTGTTGTGAGTATTGTTTAATCCCTGAAATTGCGGTGTTACTGTCACATCAAATTGGCCATATTATTGCTGAAAAACATAGTGGATTGACACAAGCTGATAATTTAGCTTTATCCTGTGCTATTTGCAATAAATATAAAGGCAGTGATATTGCCTCTATTGATTTAGATACAAATGAATTAGCTGGACTTTTTCATCCGCGTTTATCTGTGTGGTCTACCCATTTTCAATTAAATAATGCCCATATTATTCCGTTAACCGCAAATGCACGAGTAACAGTCAAATTGTTGCAACTCAATCGCTCTGAGCGTATTGCAGAGCGTCAATTATTAATCGCTGCAAACCTGCTTTCTGTTTAAATTTATAAAAATATGCCGCCAGAAAACAATCAACAAATAGAAAAACTCACCGCCACCTTGCAGCCATTTTTAAACCAGCTAAAACAACAAGGGTTTAATATCTAATCAAAGCAAATCAAAGGGGTCAGAGAGCAAATCAAAGAATCAAAGGGGTCAGAGTAACTTGATTATTTACACATTATAATATTTATCGGCTTGAGCTTCTCCATATCTACGAACCCCCGATTGGTGAATGCGTATTAAATCATCCACAGCATCTTCACTAAGCCTATAACTCTCCATTAGCTTGCAGCCCTTCCTTTGACTTAGCAAGAATATCACCACGCGATCTATCAGAAAATCCGCTTTGCTCCGATTTAATTAACTTTGCGCGTATCAAATCAACCTCATCCTGCCGCGCTCGTGCTTTTCGTATTAAATCATTTACAACCTCACTTTTACTGCAATATTCCTCACTCTCAACCTGAGCTTTAAGCCAATTATTATTAGGGGAAGTAAATGAAATGCTTTGTCTTGGCATGGTGAATTCTCCAAAGGTGTTTATTTGGTTCAAATATACACCATTAAAACATATATTCCAACGTTAGAACTATTGATGAAAAATAATGACTTGGACGATTGAGTTTACCAAACAAGCCGAAAAACAATCGAAACCTCAGTAATTAATGTAACTTACCCAATTCTGGAATAATTAATTCAATACTGGGGAAATAAGAGCTAAACCGTCCTTTATCCCTTGTCATTAATTGATAACCCGATACAGCCGCATGAGCTCCAATAAAAAAATCAGGCAGCACATTCTTTTTTTCACCTTTACGCCTTTTGTATTGAAGAAAAGCCTTACCTGCTAAAAACAACGCTTCCTTAGGTATCGGTTTAATCTCAAAACCAAGATGATTAAATAAGGCTTCGACTTCTTCAATTTTTTCAAACCCAACTGAAGTTTCAGAATAGATAATCGGGTTAATGATAAAAGAATGATGTTGGTCGAGCCTTTCGAGTGTTGTTGCACTCCACTCAAACCAAGCACTACTATCATCCGCCAAATCCGTGACTACACAGGTATCAATTAAAATAACCGCCATACTATTCAGCTCGCGTTAATGCCATAATTTCATCAGTACTCATGGTTAGTTTTCCTGATTGATGCGCGGTTCTGAAACGACTGTTTGTTGTGTCCACAGCTTTTGACAAATACCAGCGTCCTGCTTCATCTTTCAAAAAATCAACTTCCGTTTTTGCAGGAATAATCCCCATATTTTCTCTTACGGCGAGAGGAATGGTGACTTGCCCTTTACTTGTTACATGCATAATATTTATCTCCTATAGGTAATACATTAAGAGTAATACTTATTGCAGTTTAAATCAATGACTGATAAAAGGTGAAGGGTTAAACTTCATATCACTGTCTATGGAACGGTTTTTATTGGGATTATGGCGACACTAGTATCACTATCTTAAAGTAATCGATAAAATGCAGAGACAGGGATAACATCCCTTGAAGGGATGGTATCCCTAATTAAACTGCAAACCGAAAAATAAAAATTTTATCTTTTTATAGGTTACTTAGAAAATGAGATACTAGTTTAACGATGCAGGAGAATTTGAAATGAGTACAGAACTAACAGCAGAAAAAGTAATGGAAATGGGCAAGTTTTGGGGAGGAAGCTATTTATCCCGATTAGCTCCAGAAGAACGTTTGGCCGGGCTAGGTACAGAAGAGCGATTAGCAGGGTTAGCTACAGAAGAGCGATTAGCAGGATTAGATACTAAAGATATTGTTTCAAAAATGGATCATCAAAAGATTCTTGCTGAATTATCCATTGAAGAAATTGAAGTTTACCTGCAACGATACAAAGGTTCGAGTAAATAGACGTGATTTAAATTTTATGGTAGAAAACCTGACAGGCCTTTTTCGCGTTGGAATGCATACCAGCATTAAAAATACAAAAACGTAGCTAAATTCAAGACTCTATAGGCATTCCCACATAAAATGTGGGAACGAGAGGAAGCTATTGGACTCCGCCGTTAAAAATAGCACCTTTTAAATAAACGAGCTTAAAATTTATCTGGAAATGTTGGCGCAGAAATTCCTGGAATACTTGGCAAATCACCTCTACCATCGCCAACAATAAGCTGGGCTTTCATGCCTTTTTCCATGTGTTGAGCAATATCGCAATGAACCAGATAGGTGAAGTGGCTACTGGGTACAATAAATGTACCGATTTTTTTACCCAGACCATTATCTTCAATATGAAACATGCCTTTAGGATATAGGTATTTGGGTAAGCCATGTATCATCCATTGATGGCGGATTTCATCTTCATTGGTAAATTCAATGGTAACGCGAGCGCACGGCTTGACATGCCATTGATGAGCATCATATCCAAAAACAGTACCTGGAAAATTTTTTGCATAATCCACACCCGCTTTAACTTTTATGGTGACATCTTCTGAAATTTTAGGACAGTCTTTAGGGAGCTTGTCTGTATTCTCGTTCATGACCATGCCTGTTGCATCCATGCGCATTTTATGATGCATCATCTGCATGGGTTCTGGCTTATCATCGGCATAAACATTTGTCATCATAGACAAGTTAAAACTTGCAATCATTAATACGCTTGTTGAAAAAAAGTGCATAGATTTATTTTTTAACATGATTTTTGTTCGCTTTGATAATCATAAAAACCGTTACTAACAACAGCATGATTTGTACAATAAGAATGATAAGCTGGGTAAAGTCATAAGAGCTTGAATCTGTCGTTTGCTTTTTCTTAGTGACATCGCCATAAAGCCCTTTATCATCTGATAAATTCCATATTGGATATTTCTTTTGATAGAATTCTTCGGTAAAAAAAGGACTGGTATCAACACCTTGTAGTTTTGGCATTCCGTTTTCCCCAAGAAAAGACTCAAAAACAATACTGCTAATATTGCCTCCAGGATAAATCCCATCAGTGGTCACGCCTATCTCATTATGATCGTGAATTGCCCAGATGCCTTCACCGACATTATTAAGCCCATCATTATGAGCATACAATTCCAAATCAATACGTTGCGCAGGCCCTAAGGTAAAAACGTCACGTTGTATTTGTGCTTCAGGTTTTAACTTAACGCCATCTAAATGCGTTGTGGTGGGTTTAAACCCATGTGTATGTAAAGCCAATAACTGCTCTCCTGCATTTAAAACACGCAATTTCAATTTTTCTTCAGGTTTTATCACAATGAGGGAATCTCTTAAGGTATAGGGAAAAGATTTACCATTTAATAAGAAATAATTTGGCTTACGTTCGGTGATGTTGTATTCCTGATTAAAGGCTTTTGCCAATAACCTTGAGTCATTAGCGGTTTGATTAAGATGATGCAGTTCTTTATCAACATCTTGATATTGCATATCATATTCTTTAGCATAGTTTTCTTTAACCGCTACTGACGAATGCCTGACAAAACCGTCACCGATATTAAAAGTTTGTAGCCAATTATTAGGACGATTTTCTTCAACCGTAAACATCCCAATAAGCCCCATCAAAATATGGGTGTGTGCCTGAACATGGCAATGATAAATCATCGTTCCTGCTTGTCGTGGCGTAAGCTCATAGGAAAATGTTTTGCCTGGCATGGTTAGCTCATTGCTAGTTAAAGGAACGCCATCGTTGCCTTTACCATCGATTTTTTTAAAGGGATGGTCAACACCATGAAGATGAATACTATGAGGAAAATAATGCGAGTTTTCTAAGGTAATCGTAACTTTATCACCTTGCTCAACACGAATAGCAGGGGATGGCATTCGCAATAAAGGATTTGCTTTTACGCTGGCAAAGCTTTCGGTTGACATCCCTCGACTTTTCGGCGCGAAAACCCAAAATCCTGGTTGAATACCTGGAGCGATTTTATAGCCATTAATATAGTCTTTTAAATCGGGGGAGAAACCATTCAGGTCAATTACTTCAAGGCGAATATGAATTTCATCAGGGTCGCCATCGCCATCAATATCATTGCTTTTAGTCACAGAATCAAGCGAAAGCCGCGTTTGCATTAACGTCGCCATGGAAACATTATTAACCCCTTTAACCGAGGCTGCCACCGTATAAGGATTATCAGGGGAACAAATAGGGGATGCTGCGATAGTGACTCCATCAATAATTTGTTGCTCACGCCAGCTTGGATCAACGGTTTCTGGACAAAAAGGCTCAACTTTTCCTAAAAAGCGTTCTTGTGTTGCAGGGGCGGGAGGATATTCAGCAAAAGCATTGCTAGCGATTAAAAAACCTAAAAGAGGGATTAAAACTATTTTACTTAAATATTTTGTCGTTATTTTTGGGTAAAACTTAATACTAATGAATTCAAATTTCATAGAATAGTTAGAGAGTATAAAATTATTAAAAGCTGGAACCAAAGGGGGCAGAGTAAAGTGTATTCTTTCTATAGTTTGAGTAAGGAATCAAAATTTAATAACATCCAAAAGTTATCGCAAAAACCTGTCAGATCTCCGCGAAACATCAAGTTCTCGTAAAGACCTGACAGCTTTAGTTTCGGATGTTATTTAATCTTCATTCCTAAGTATGACTCGTGCGCGACTAAAAGTCGCGTTTCCAATACCCTGAAATTTAAAGTAGATAC
>WTBX01000111.1 GCA_013138855.1 Methylococcaceae bacterium | reverse complement strand
TTAAAAATTGTAATGACTAATGAGTTCTGGTCTAGCCAGATAACATATAAGGGGACAAGCTCTTGAAAGATTTATTAAATTTCTTAAAACGCCAAAATCGTTCAGCTGATTTTGATGAGATTAGTATCGGCCTAGCATCGCCAAACCAGATCAGGTCATGGTCTTATGGTGAAGTTAAAAAGCCTGAAACAATTAACTACCGTACCTTCAAGCCTGAGCGTGATGGTTTATTTTGTGCCAAAATTTTTGGCCCTATGAGTGATTACGAATGTTTATGTGGTAAATATAAGCGTTTAAAGCATCGTGGGGTTATTTGTGAGAAATGTGGCGTTGAGGTTACTTTAACTAAAGTGCGTCGTGAGCGTATGGGGCATATTGAACTTGCTAGCCCCGTTGCGCATATTTGGTTTTTAAAATCATTGCCATCGCGTATTGCTTTGTTATTAGATATGACGCTGCGTGAAATTGAGCGAGTACTCTATTTTGAGGCCTTCGCGGTCTTAGAAGAAGGCATGACGCCTTTAGTTAAAAAAGCTTTATTAACAGACGAAGAATATTTAGAAGCTTTTGAAGAGCATGGTGATGAGTTCGTAGCCAAAATGGGTGCAGAAGCTATTTACGCCTTGCTTAAAGATATAGATATTAAGCAAGAAGTTGATCAGCTTAGAGAAGAGATTAACAGCACCAACTCAGAAACAAAGATTAAAAAATATTCTAAGCGATTAAAGGTATTAGAATCTTTATTAGGTTCTACTAACCGTCCTGAATGGATGGTGATGAATGTATTGCCTGTACTTCCTCCAGAATTAAGGCCTTTGGTTCCATTGGATGGTGGGCGTTTTGCAACCTCTGATTTAAATGACTTATACCGACGTGTTATTAACCGTAATAACCGTTTGCATCGTTTATTGGACTTAAATGCACCTGACATCATTATTCGTAATGAAAAAAGAATGTTGCAAGAGTCGGTGGATGCTTTATTAGACAATGGTCGTCGCGGTCGTGCCATTACAGGGACGAATAGACGACCTTTAAAATCACTTGCCGATATGATTAAAGGTAAGCAAGGGCGCTTTAGACAGAATTTATTGGGTAAGCGAGTCGACTACTCGGGGCGTTCGGTGATCGTGGTAGGGCCTACATTGAAATTGCATCAATGTGGTTTGCCAAAGAAAATGGCACTAGAGCTATTTAAGCCTTTTATTTTTAGTAAGTTGCAATTGCGTGGTCTAGCGACAACGATTAAAGCTGCTAAGAAAATGGTTGAAAATGAAGGGGCGGAAGTCTGGGATATTTTAGAAGAAGTAATTCGTGAGCATCCTATTCTATTAAATCGTGCGCCTACTTTGCATAGATTAGGAATTCAAGCATTTGAGCCGACCTTAATTGAAGGTAAGGCGATCAACCTACATCCATTAGTATGTAGCGCGTTTAACGCTGATTTCGATGGGGACCAGATGGCGGTGCATGTTCCGTTGTCTATAGAAGCTCAGATTGAAGCTAGAACCTTGATGATGGCGACTAATAATATTTTATCGCCTGCGAATGGTGAGCCTATTATCAACCCATCGCAAGATGTGGTCTTGGGGCTCTATTATATGAGTCGTGAGAAGCTTGATGCGAAAGGTGAGGGTGCATTCTTTGGGGGTGTGGCTGAAGTAGCGCGTGCTTTAGATGCTAAAGCGGTCGAGTTGCAGTCTAAAGTATTGGTTAGGATTTCTGAGGAAATTAAGCTACTAGGTGTTGAGTCAGAGAAAAAAATTACGCGTTATGAAACAACGGTAGGGCGTGTGTTAATTTGGGATGTATTGCCAGACGGTATGCCATTTGAGATTGTCAACTGTGATATGACCAAGAAAAATATTTCTCGCTTATTAGATTACAGTTACCGTCACTTAGGTAATAAAGATACGGTTATTCTTGCTGATCAAATTATGTACTTAGGCTTTAAATATGCCACGCGTTCAGGTATTTCTTTTGGTATCAATGATATGGAAATTCCAGCTGAAAAAGGTGGTATTTTGGAGGCAGCAGAAAAAGAAGTGCTTGAAATTCAAACTCAGTTTGATTCGGGTTTAGTGACCGATGGTGAACGATATAATAAAGTCGTTGATATTTGGTCGCATGCGAATGAGAAAGTTGCGAAAGTGATGATGGATGCCTTGGGTGTTGATGAGGTTGAAGTTGACGGAAAAATTTTAAAGCAAAAATCATTCAATTCAATTTTTATGATGGCTGAATCAGGCGCGCGGGGTTCTGCTGCTCAGATTAGACAGCTTGCGGGTATGCGTGGCTTGATGGCAAAACCAGATGGTTCAATTATTGAAACGCCGATTACAGCCAACTTCCGTGAAGGATTGGATGTATTGCAGTACTTTATTTCTACGCATGGTGCGCGTAAAGGGCTAGCAGATACCGCATTGAAAACAGCTAACTCAGGGTATTTGACGCGTCGATTAGTGGATGTTGCGCAAGATTTAGTGATTAATGGTGTGGATTGTGGTACCAAAAACGGCATGTTGATGGTGCCTATTATTGAAGGTGGTGATGTTGTAGAGCCATTGGCAGAGCGAGTGCTAGGACGAGTGGTGATTGGTGATGTGGTGTCAGGTGCAGGTGTTCTAGTTGTGCCCGATGGCACCATGCTGGATGAGCATTATGTGGCTGAGCTAGAAAAGAATAGTGTTGATGATGTCTTTGTGCGTTCAATTATTACCTGTGATAATCGTCATGGTGTGTGTGCCAAGTGTTATGGTCGTGATTTAGGTCGTGGACATATGGTCAATAGTGGTGAGGCTGTCGGTGTTATTGCGGCACAATCTATTGGGGAGCCAGGGACACAGCTAACTATGCGTACTTTTCATATTGGTGGGGCTGCATCGCGTCAAGTCGCTATTAGTAATGTGCAGGTTAAGTCCAAAGGGGTTATTAAGCTGCATAACTTAAAAACCGTTGAAAATAGAGAGGGCAACTTAGTTGCTGTCTCGCGTTCAGGGGAAGTTGGGGTAATGGACGAGTATGGGCGTGAAAAAGAGAAATATAAGATTCCTTACGGTGCAGTATTGACGTGTAGTGATAATTCACCTGTTGAATCGGGTGATATTGTAGTGAGTTGGGATCCGCATGTACATCCAGTAGTGACTGAAGTGGCAGGTTTTGTGCAGTTGGTTGAATTTGAGCCTGGATTGTCGGTACAAGAGGTTTCTGATGAAATGACAGGCGTAAGCTCTATTACTGTTTTAGATCCTAAGCAGCGTGTTGCAGCAGGTAAGGGTTTGCGTCCTTCGGTTAAGCTAGTCACCGCAGATGGTGAAGATGTGATGCTGCCTAATACTCAGATGGCAGCGCAATATGTATTGCCGTCAGGTTCGATTGTCGCCGTTAAAGATGGTGCTGAAACGCTGGTCGGAGATGTTTTAGGGAGAATTCCACAGGCATCTAGTAAAACACGTGATATTACTGGGGGTTTACCTAGGGTTGCAGATTTATTTGAAGCAAGAAAAACCAAAGATCCTGCGATTTTAGCAGAGGCAACTGGGGCGATTGCTTTCGGTAAAGAAACTAAAGGTAAGCAGCGTATTGTTATTACGGATTCTGAAGGTGAGCAATATGAAACCTTAGTGCCTAAATGGCGACATATCACAGTATTTGAAGGGGAATTTGTCGAAAAAGGTGAGACCATTGCTGAGGGTGAATTAACGCCGCATGATATTTTAAGATTGCGTGGTGTGACTGAGTTAACGGCTTATTTAGTGAAGGAAATTCAAGATGTTTACCGCCTACAAGGGGTGAAAATCAATGATAAGCACATTGAGGCGATTATTCGTCAGATGTTGCGTAAAGTTGAAGTGACGGCATCAGGTGATAGTGCGTTTACCAAAGGTGATCAAGTCGAGAAAGTAGTTATTAAAGAGACCAATAATAGACTTGAAGCAGAAGGTAAGATTCCTGCGAGTTATGACCCTATTTTATTAGGTATCACTAAGGCATCATTAGCGACGGAGTCATTTGTTTCGGCGGCTTCATTCCAAGAGACGACTCGAGTGTTGACGGATGCAGCAGTACGAGGCTTGAAAGATCAGTTGTATGGATTAAAAGAAAATGTGATTGTAGGGCGATTGATTCCTGCTGGAACGGGCCTGGCCTTCCATGAAGCTAGAAGGCTGCGTAAGGAAGCGGCAGCAGCACCTGTTAAAACAGCAGAAGAAACCGCAGCAAAAGAAGTGATCGATGCAGAAGCGGCATTGAAGCAAGCGCTGAATGCGGGTGATTAATCTATTTTACGCAAGCATTATCGCGTGAAACATAAAATAGTTTGACTTTATGGGGGTGGGATACTAAAATGTCCCGCTCAATAGAGTTATTGTACGATAATTTAGGCGCATTTCGGTGTGCTAGGCAAAACTGTAAGACGGAGCAAATAAATGACCACTATTAACCAGTTGGTTCGTAAGCCGCGCACACGAAAAGTAGAAA
>WTBX01000112.1 GCA_013138855.1 Methylococcaceae bacterium | reverse complement strand
TTATGCGTTGAATACGATGTTCCCGCCGCAATCCAGTCACATAATCCACCGGCTTCATTAATGCCTTCCTGTAATACCTGCCCAGCTTCATCTTCTCTGTAATACATTAGCTGCTCGGCATCCTGAGGCGTATATAACTGCCCTACTTGTGACCAGATGCCTAGTTGACGGAACATTCCTTCCATGCCAAAAGTACGCGACTCATCAGGCACAATGGGGACAATTTGTTTACCGACATTTTTATCTTTAACAAGAATATTTAAAATCTTCACAAAGGCCATCGTAGTGGACATTTCATGGCCTTTACGCCCTTCTATCAGCCCTTTAAATGCGGATAATTCAGGAATTGTTAATGCCTCTGCTTTTTGTCGTCTTGAAGGAAGGAAACCGCCTAAATCCATACGATGCTGACGCATATAATTTAATTCTTTAGAGCCTTCTTCAAAGGTTAAATACGGTAAATCATTTAATTCTTCATCAGTGACGGATAATTCATATTTATCTCTAAAGCGGCGTAGAGAGTCAATACTCATATTTTTTTGTTGATGCGAAGTATTTTGTGCTTGACCAGATTCGCCCATGCCATAACCTTTAACAGTTTTAGCTAAGATAACCGTAGGCTGTCCCCTATGATTAACCGCTGTTTGATAAGCTGCAAACACTTTAATTGGGTCATGTCCACCGCGATTTAACTCCCAAATATCACGGTTAGTTAAGTCTTCAACCAGCTTTTTAAGTTCAGGCGTATTAAAGAAAAATTCGCGTACATACGCGCCATCTTTCGATTTAAAGGTTTGATAATCACCATCCACACATTCCATCATGCGTTTACTGATTAAACCTTCTTTATCGCGTGCTAATAAGGCATCCCAACGTCTGCCCCAAACGACTTTAATGACATTCCAGCCAGCACCGCGAAAAACGCCTTCTAATTCTTGAATAATTTTGCCGTTACCGCGAACAGGACCATCTAAGCGTTGTAAATTACAGTTGACCAAGAAAATTAGATTATCTAATTTCTCACGTCCAGCCATTCCAATCGCGCCTAAAGTTTCAGGTTCATCGGTTTCACCATCGCCTAAAAATGCCCAGACTTTACGCTTAGAAGTATCAGCAAAGCCACGCCCTTGCATATAACGCATGAAACGTGCTTGATAAATCGCCATGATAGGCCCTAAGCCCATTGAAACAGTAGGGAACTGCCAAAAATCAGGCATTAACCACGGATGAGGATAGGAGGACAAACCTTTGCCGCCAACTTCTTTGCGAAAGCTATCCATTTGCGCTTCGCTTAAACGCCCCAGTAAAAACTCACGCGCATAATTCCCTGGCGCAGAATGTCCTTGAAAGAAAATCAAGTCACCGCCATGTTCTTCAGACGCTGCGTGCCAAAAATGATTTTGACCCACATCATATAGCGTTGCTAATGAAGCAAAACTAGCGATATGCCCGCCAACATTCGTGCCTTTATTGGCCTTTAATACCATAACCATTGCATTCCAGCGCACATAAGAGCGTATTTTACGTTCAATGGTGGTATCACCAGGAAAACGCGGCTGTAAAGCGACGGGGATAGTATTTAAATAAGCAGTGTTAGCACTAAAAGGAATATCTGAGCCTGATTTTCTAGCCAAATCAACCAGTTTTTCAATTAAAAAGTGAACACGTTCATGCCCCTCTTCATCTAAAACGGCTTGCAAAGAATCCAGCCATTCCTGTGTTTCGGCAGGATCAACATCTTCCTGAATGGCGATCGCCATATTTACATTATTATTCATTGATAACTCTATGTTAGCGGTGAAACTTGAAAAATATCTTAATTATACGTCTAACTTCTTTTTCAGCAAAAAAAGCAGTTTTATTTAAACCAGAAAAAACCAAAAACGCACATTATAAACGGCTAAACAAAATATACAGATAGAAAATTGTAAGTTATTAAAGAAAATAAATAACTCTCTGTAAAAAACAAAGATTTTTCACTGAATTCTACGTGACTAAGACGCGTACATAAAATAACTTGGATACAACTAGCATTGCTTACAAGCAGTGAAATTAGGTGAGAACCGTCGACACATAAATCATACATATTTCAAGGATATTTCACGCATCTACCCAGCACTCAGAAAACATAAAAAATCGACCGTTAATTTAAAATTCAATGTTTTCTACTAACTTAAAAAGTATATAAAAATATAGCCATTGAATTTATAGCTAAAACTAAATTTTTAATTTATGACTTTATTTCTTGATTCAGGGTTCTAAAAATTATAGGGGAATTTTTTCACAGCCTCTAAGTCAACAAAATGTTATCGAATAAAACCATATAGCTTGAATGTCAAATAAATGTGGAAACTGAGCCTAATCATTCCAACATGATAACTTCTTATAGAATGCTACAGACACATAAAACCAATTACGATTGAGTGATGATACCTCTTCTCTTAAAAGCGTTTTCTTGAAAAATATTCAGGAAGAGCAAGAACACATCTTTCCTACTAAAACATCAACTTTTTGGGGCATTTTTAAACTCAATATATAACAATTAAAAACTTAAATATTAAGAGCATGTATGCATAAACACCTATTGCCTTATCCTTTACCTCATAAATACTTAATTTTTTAGATATTCCAATCATTTATTTAAACTATTCAGCTTAGTTAATTAAATCGTTTCAACTTTTTTAATTTAGCTGCCTTAATCACAAACCAACCCTTAAGATATTGAATTAAAAGGGCTTATCATGAAACATTTTCATTAAGATTAATATTTGCATTTTTCCTCAAAAAAGAATACCCTCTTAAGTCAGTTGCTTGTAAGAATTGAGCATCAAGTATTAGCTAGCATTTGAAGTTTTATGGCTTTTTAGATTCTCTACAAAACCATATTCTAAGTATTGAAATAGACCTTTAAGTAAAAGACTCTTGTCAAAAAAATAAAACCTTATCTCTTAGGGTTTTCATCTGTGAATGAAGAAATATTTTATTTCAAAATACTGGAATAAAATGACCTGAAATGAAGCAGAAATTAAATACTGAAGTTAGATTGGCTAACTTTAGCTAACTTTAATTGAGGAACTAAACATGGCTATACAAGACGAAATCCCAAAATCACGATTAACCTTACGTTATAAAACTGAAGTTGATGGTGAACCCGCCGATATTACTTTACCTATGCGACTAATGGTCGTGGGTGATTTTTCACAAGGCTCTTCTTCCGACCGTGAGGTTGATTTAGATGACCGTCGAGTGCGTAACTTAGATGGCACTAACACTGACACTCTAATGAAAGACTTGGGGATGAGCTTAAACTTTACAGTTGATAATAAAATTGATCCTAATAATGAAGCAGAACTAGACATCAAGCTCCCTATCGACTCAATGAAATCTTTTTCTCCCGCAGAAGTTGCGGAACATGTCCCGAAACTTAAAGGTTTACTCACTTTGAAGGAATTAGTTGCAGAAATGCTTACTAATGTAAATAACCGCAAAGAATTAAATAAATTGCTAAATCAACTGATGAGTAACCCTGAGAACAAAGATAAAATCCTAGCAGATTTAAAAGGTTTTGAAAGTCTTAAGTTACCCGGTACTGCTGAAATTGATTAGCAGCAGACAGTGGAATCTACCTAATAATTTAAAGCATTGAGAGTGACATATGGCTACTAAAACGACTGAAGCGACCGAGCTTCCCGACACCGCTGCCGATAAGAAAGATGCAGCTCCCGCAACGCAAGAAACACTAGATTTGAAACGCTTTTTATCGAGTATGAGGCTCGACCCAGAAGCTGCTGATTTAGTTCCAATGGTAACTAACAATTTAGAAGATATTGCTGGAGATATTCGCGACGAAGATCGCTTTATTTCAGGAATGGCTGCGGTATTAATGAATATTGATTCAACAGCAGATAGGTTTGACAAAGGTGCTGTTCAAGAATTAATTGCTAGCATAGATGAAATGGTGAGCGCGCAATTAAATCAAATTATTCATAATGAGAATTTTAAACAAATGGAATCTGATTGGCGTGCATTAAATGATTTGGTTAGCACGACCAATTTTAAAGCGGACATAATGATTGACATCATTGATGTAAGCAAGGATGAATTGTTCGAAGATTTCGACAGCAACGCTGTTGACATTACAGGTAGTGCCTTATTTAAGAAAGTTTATTTGGCAGAATATGACCAATATGGCGGTAGACCATATGGCTCTATTATCGGGATGTATGAATTTGAACATACGCCTGATGATGAATTTTGGTTAAAAATCATGGGGAAAGTTTCCGCTGCTAGTCACGCACCTTTCGTTGGTTCAGTTTCTCCTAAATTCTTTGGTTGTGAAAATATTGAGGAACTGGCAGCTATTAAAGACTTAGAAGGCATGATGAACCATCCGCGTTATGGCTCATGGGACGCTCTAAGAGATTCGGAAGTAGCCGCTTACATTGGCTTGACATTACCACGTTACATTCTTCGTCTGCCTTACGATCCTGATACCAATCCTATTCGGAACTTTACTTTTAAAGAAGAAGTTCGTGGGGATAACAATGAAGATTATCTTTGGGGAAATGCAGCCGCTTTGTTTGCTCAAAATATGATTCGCTCCTTTGAAACCTCAGGATGGTGTCAATATTTACGTGGCCCTAAAGGCGGAGGTTTAGTCAATGGCTTGCCCGTGCATATGTTTAATATACGCGGTGAAGAAGAGATGAAAATTCCTGTGGAAATGGTTATTCCTGATTTTCGTGAACTTGAGTTTGCTAATGCAGGCTTCATGCCATTGATTTATCGTAAAGGAACGGGGGATGCCTGTTTTTTCAGTTGTCAATCATTGAAGAAGTCTAAAAAATTCAAAGATCCAAAGGATTCTGAAAACTCCCAGTTAGTAACAAATATCTCCTACACCTTCTCAATCACTCGTATTGCTCATTATGTCAAGTGCATTATGCGCGACAATATTGGTAGTAGTGCTGATGCTACTTATATCCAAGATACTTTAAATAACTGGATGTTCCAGTATGTGACTACTGTCGTTAATCCAGATGATTTAACTTTACGCTATTATCCGTTCAAAGCCGCTGAAGTAGAAGTTGTTGAACGTCCAGGTATGATTGGTTGGTACGATTGTAGTATTGGAGTACTGCCACACATTCAATTTGAAGGAATGGATGTTGAATTACGTTTAGATGCACGTTTATAACCTTAAAAAATAATCTAATTAGGAGACATTACCATGGCAGATTTAAGTTTTGATTGCAGTATAAGACAAGGTTTTAACTTTGAGAAAGATGCACAAGTATTAGTTGGCCACCTTCTCACAATGAAAATCGGTGATACCGAATTAACGGCTGACACAAATTTGACCGATCCAGAAGATAACACTAAAAACGTTGTGACCCTTGGACCAATTGCAAATGTCTATTGGCAAGGCGGTTATGCAGACCCTATCGTATTTACATTTAATGTCAGTACAAAAAACCAAACGGCAACCTTGCTTTTGACTCATACAACATTGACGAATACCTTAGTAGAGTTTAAGTTTAAAACCTATGCTTTTGACCAAGTCAATAAGGTATATTACCCTTGTTATCATTCTGGTGATGACGTAATGAAAGGCATAATATTAAAGGAAGGAGGTGAGCTATCTCTTGATATTGGTCCTGACCCTGAAAATGAAGTGCCTTCACCCTTAAATTATAGTTTATCAATAGCTATTATGCCTCAGCAAATAGCACAAGCTTTTCAGGTAGCTGTTTCTTTAAATGATAAGTTTTCCAAAGTCTGGGGTGTTGAGGTAACTCAATAATAGATATAAATGCTAAATTTCACAGTAGATCAACTTTAATATTAAAGTTTATAAGGCATAGTTTAAAAACATTTAATTTTTAAGCTATGCCTCCCAAAGTAGTAAAGCATGATCATTTAATCAATATATTTTTTAAAATAAGCAACAAAATTTCTGCTTATTTACTAATAATAGTTAAAGCTATTACACTCCTAAATTTTTATTGCAAAAAATGTTAGGATAACTATGAAACATTACTTAGCTATTTAATTAATTTATGAATAAGCATCTTTCACGAGTTCGATGGTCTATGGGGCAAGCATTATTGCCCGAACATTTGTTTACCTTAGAGTCATCTATACTGGCTGATAGCGCGTTACGTTTTAATTTGCATGAAATTCCTAATTACGGGTTTTATAGCTTACGTTGGAACGAAACCTTATTAACCGAAGGAATGTTATCATTAGACGAAATGACTTTGGTCTTACCTTCTGGTTTGTTATTGGTACTGAAAGAAAACGCTAACATCATAACGCTAAACCTTAATATCTCTGGCTCTAGCTTTGTATCAGTTTATTTACATGTAAATGATTTTCCTGAAAATATTGGAGATAGAGGAATAGAGCAGCGCGTAATTGAACGCAATAATGTAAATTGTTGGCTTTGGGCTCTTGACCTATCTTCAGAACAAGAAGATTACGATGCACTAGAAAGCTTTCATTTTGCAGATTTTGAAAAGCACCCCGATGGTTCATGGCAATTATCAAAGCGTTATATTCCACCGTTAATATCTTTAGGCTCTATGCCGTTTTTAAAAGATGAATTAACAGAACTTATACGCAAACTTGAGGCCTATCATTATCAATTAGCTCAGGAAATTGCCACTATTTATTTGTCGGGTGATGATTTAACTAATGCGAGACAATGTCAAAGAAGTATCGTGCAAACCTTACGTTTTATGGCCAATCTCTTTTCAGAAATTCCCGCCCACCCTTATCATGTTTATGAGCAATTAAAATCTTTTTATGTAGAACTCTGTTTTTATCATAACAATATTCCAAAATTTGCGACCAGTCCTTATCGTCATGAGGAACTTGGCGAGGTATTTCGGGAAATTTTTGATCCCTTAACAGAACAGTTACGTTTTAGTGAAACTCGCTCACCCTATTTGCCATTTACAGTGTCTGGTGAGCTTATTCGTATAAAATTACCTGAATCAATTCGGGAAGCCAAAGAAATTTATTTATTAGTACAAAAAGGCGCGGTGACTAAAGATATTGATCTTAATGATGTCAAAATCGCAGCGATTAGTCGTATTTCGGTGGTACATAAATTCTATCTACAAGGCATTCCGTTCAAACATATAGATCGCCCATCATTTCAACATTCCTTTGGCCCTGAGGTTGATATTTACCAATTAACAATTGGAGATGAATGGGATCATGCTCTAAATGAGTTAGAACTTGGTTTTTACGCTGACTCAAAGTTTGCAGAAGAAAAATTCTTCCTTTATTGGCGAGCAGACTAGTGAGCTTACTTCGCAAATTAGTCAATGAGAAGCAAAGGGATGACGATGATGAAATCAAAAGCATCATTGATAATCTTAATAACATTCTCAATACTAGACGCGATTATGGATTTTTTTTAAAGGACTTTGGTATATCCGATCACCACCATCTTAATTCAAGCGATCATATTGCGCTCATGGTAATTGATGAAGTCACTCAAAATATTGAGACCTTTGAACCGCGAATTAAATTGATTGATATGGTGACAATCGAGGATGATAGGCTTTTTCGTTTATCTTTTCGTATTGACTGTATGGTACGCAAAAATTCACATTCCTTAAGACTGTTTTTAGACCCTAGAAACGACCATTATCAGGTTGACCTATGATGAGTTTTACTGAAGATTTAACCATTACGCTCTCACTTAAGATTGCTGGCACGATTTACAAAATTCCTGCGAGTGACGTTAAATCTTTAGAGCTTGATTTACACACTTATGGTTTTAACGGTGAGATAAGTTTTATCATTGCTTGCGAAGAGTCTGTAGATACCTTACTCCCCGCTATAAGACAAGATGATTTAATCGAAATTTTATTACAGGTCGAGACCGCCCGTATCCCTCCAAAAGCAATAAGTATTCCTCTTAACTTAAGCGGCTTAGTGACTCTACGAAGTTTTTCAGAACAAACCCTCACCAATGTTTTACCCACGCAAACATTGATGTTAAATCGCCATTATCATTTAGAGTTTGCAGACCCTGCACAAGTTTTATGGAAGCAACACCACCCTTGTGATCTTTTTACCGATTCCACGTTACAAACATTGATTGCCGCCCATTGCGGTGAAAAAATCGACCTGACATATGATTGGGAAATATTACAAGTTGAACACCCTGTACTCTCATTATCGTTAGGCGCACCCACTAATCATGCAAGTTTTTATGACTATATAATATGGTTGGTAGATACTCATAATGGTGTTTTCAGCTATGACCTTACCACTAATCAATATTCTTTAACGGCTACCAAAAATTCATCTAGCGAAACTCGCTCGCTAGACCCTTTTGAAGTCGCTAAATTAAAGACAGAATTCCCTGAAGTTTTACGCTACCAAGCTAATGTTTTGAATGCTTACGTTGACACACCTAAAACCACTAATGTAGATAATGAACAACTGATCGCTCCAATACGCCGAGATCACATTGACCGCTATCCCATTGCATCAAATATGCAAGCACGCGGCACTTTAGAAACCGCGAGGTTTAAGCAACGATTACATGAAGTCAGCGTGGAATATCAAAAATTTCAACTAAAAGTAACACCGCCTAATCAATCCGTTGATTTTTTAGGCTCTCCTGCATGGAATGCCTCATTATTCAATCAAGATAAAAGCTATTGCGTAAGAGAATGGCATTTATCAGCTTATTGGCAAAAACAAGGCGATATTCCTAATCACAGTATTTATGAAATAGAACACTCTTTAAAGTTAGAAAGTAGCGAAGAACTATGGGTTGATTTACCGATTTATACTCAGCCTGTTTATCCTGTTTTCGTAGAAGGAAAGCTCGTCTGTGAACAAGGTGAAGAGACTGAAACGCCTTATCAATTTTACACCGATACCAACACTTCCATTGACTACTACCTAGTCAGCATTCCATTGTGGGAAAACAAACAGGTACGCACTTCCTTTCAGCCCAATATGGATACAGGTCAGTTCTATTTTCCACGCTATAAAAAGGCTAAAGTCTTAGTTGGCTTAAATTTTGATAACGCTTTTATTGACCGTTTTCTTGATTGGGAAAATGGAGCGGCCTTACCGCAGGATTCTCAAGGTAACCAACTAGTCATGGGAAAATCAACGACGAGCAAAAATATTATTAAGCATACTTATGTAGATAGTAAGCCAGATTTACAAATTGAGCGCACTGAAGAAAAAGATACAGAGTTATTACAGTTTTCCGATGGTTACATTATTTTACGAACCCAACTAGAAGAATAGAGGATTTTAAAATGGCATTGCTTTGCAAAGTCGAGTTGAGTCAAACCGACGGACTAACCTTAACCGTCCTTAATAAAGAGGGCAAAATTACACAAACATCTACATATAATGGTACTACGATTGTTCACATCTGTGAGGGTGAAGAATCAACGACTACTATAACGCAAACAACGGATACAGTGACTACACTCTGCAAAAAAAGTAGTGATACCAGTACCATAACTCAAACGATAGATAGCATAACTCAGTGCGTAAAAGGAAGTGAAACCAGCACGATAACGCAAACACCTGATAGTATTACGATGGACTGTAAAAGTTTTACAATTAGCGCAGAAAGTATTTCCAACTCATCTACTAAAGATACGACACATCAAGCCGATGGCAAACTTACTCTTGATAGCACGGGCAAAGCCACACTTAAATCAAGCGCAGATGTCGATATATCAGCTACCAGTAATTTAAACTTAGACGCAACCGCAAAAATTGCTGCATCAGCTACGGGGGCTCTTAACTTAGGTGGCGCGACAGTCGAGGTCGCTTCTAAAGGCACTATGGATATTAAGGGAATAACCACCACTGTCGATGGAAGTGCTATTAATAATATAAAGGGCGGGCTAGTCAAGCTTGGGTAAATTATATGATTTCAGATGACAGACAATATCAAGAATTTCTTGAAGAATTACATGATTTAACAAATTTTCGGCTAAATTATCCAGTTGATAATCCTGCGGCTAGAACAAATTGGGAAGATCCTGATGTTAAACGAATCATTGAAGCGTTAGCGTTTTTTGGCGCACGGACTCATATTGCTGCCCAACGCAGTTTAGAAGGAACTCGACGACGTTTATATCAACAATTTTTCCCCTACTTATTAACCCCCCTTCCCGCGACCGCAATGATTCAGGCAAAGCCTACGGGGCAACTTACTGAAGACTTAGTTCTGGAAGCCAATACTGAATTTGAGTTACTCCCCGAAAAAGGGGGCTTGGCAATGTTTTACAGTACCCGCACATTACGCGTACTGCCAATGGAATTGCTAGAAGTTAAACAAGAAGCTCTCGCGGGTAAAGGCGTGAGCTTATTATTATCATTTCAAGCGAACTACCCATTAAATGAGGACATTGAAACGCTTAGTTTACATATTAACTATTTAAATGACTTTGTGTTGTCCCTTAAAACGTTTTTTTACCTCAAGCAATCTTTAAAAACCGCCAGCATTCAATTCGGAGAATATGACTCCGAAAAACCGTCAAAGCCCTGCGAATTTAAGCTTGGTCTTCCAGAAAGCAACATCGAAATAGATGAATGGAGTCATCCCTTAGAAGCGGAGCGTAACTATTTTCACTTTCCTAGACAAGAGCTTTATTTAGAGCTAGAAATACCCGAAACGCCACGCAACTGGACACGGTTTACCATTGCCCTAAACTGTGATAAACCCTTGCCACGTCAACTTCGTTTACACAAAGATTTATTTCAGTTATTTACCGTACCTTTAGTTAATACTCAAAAAAACACGGCGCAGCCAATCATCTGTGATGGCACGCAAGAACGCTATACCATTCGTCACCCACAACCCGAACTCGGCTTTAAGCTACAAAAAATACAAGGCGTTTATGAAGTCACCGAACAAGGCATGATACCTTTTCGCCCTGGAATATTAGCAGGTGGTAATGGTTCTTACGAGATTGAACAAGGTTTACCACAAGAAGGGGGAGGTTATTTATATTACCTCGTTCCCCATTTTCCATCCGCCTTTGAAGAACCGAGAACCCTTGTTGTTGAAGCATTATGGCAGCAACCTTGGTACGATCAATATCTACAAAAACAATATAGCTTGCAAATGTTTAGGCGACAAGTTCCCGGAGTAAAATGGGAATTAATGGATACAGCAATCCCCCATTCTGAAAACCAGAAAATAGATAGTATTAATGGTTATATTCATTTACTAACGATTATGCATAAAACCTCTTTTAATTTCCAAAATACACGCGATTTATTACTGTCCTTAGGATGTGTGGCTGACAGTCGTTTCGAGCTGGTATTTAATAGCCTCGCTGGTTTGCGCGCAGAAGAAGAATCACTAGGAGGGGCAGAAAAACGCATGACCAAGCAAATTTATTATCTACAGTTTAAGGCACAATTAACTGAGTGTGATGAACTTGTTGAAACCTTTACTCATCATGTAGGGCGAGTACTCGACCTATGGCTTGCAGATACACTCGTTGAAGCAACGTGGGAAATACAAGAAGATACGGCAGGTACTTTTTCAGGTGAAACACAATGAATATGGAACTATGGGAAGTTATTGCTAGCATTAATAATGCTCTCAGCCCGTTACGCTCAAAAGATTCTCCTTCCACGATTACAATGAATGATTTATTGGAATTGCGTAGCAAACTACGTACCCGACTAGAGCATTTACGAGCAGTCATCACCGAGCAATATTCAGAACGCGATGCCTACTATGTATTATTCCCACTAACTGCACATTGTGACGAACTGGTAAAAAAAATAATTTTGGATCGCAAGCAATTGGAATGGCCCGCATTGCAACAAGAATTATATCAAGTCGTTGATGCAGGCGATTTATTCTACGAGTTACTTGATAATGCCTTAAAAAAACCAGAAACTTTGCCCTTAGTTTATGAGGTCTACTATTTTTGTCTACATGATGGTTTTCATGGCCGCTATACGGGGAATCCTGAAAGACTTAACGACTACATTGAAAAGTTACGCAACCACATTCATTTGCCACCGCTAGCAACGACAAGCTCCCCTCCGACTACAGCAAAGAGAAGATGGGCAAATTTTCGGATGCGAAAACACTTTTATTACAGTGGATCTGCTTTAATATTGGTATTAATTTATTTTTTCTTTGTTAGCCTCGCTAGCACTTGGCAACCAATAACATAAAGGTAGGCAAGCTATGACCTCCAAACTTGATGAGCTATTTTCACCCGATAGATTACGCCAAAACTGGCAAAACTCACTCGTCCCTGTCGTCGCGCCCCTAGAAAACATAGCTAATAGCAATATACATAATCAATATTTGAAATTACATAATTTGATTACTGACAAATTTCCAGATATCCCCCTATTACTATCAGAAAAACTGGAAGACTTAAACAAGAACATAGAATCTATATTTGATGTAAATACTACAGCCCCTGCTGATGTAGGACAAAAAGACATTATTATGACTTTATTAGAAGAGCTGGAAGAAACATTGTGGGCAATGGAATTATTGCAAAAGGATAAGCAATGACTCGCGTAGAAACACTCATAGTTAAAAATATTTGGCGATTTGATCCTGTCAATTTGCTAACGTTGTTGAATCATATTGGTTACAGCATGGAAGATATTTTATTTTGCAGTCATTTTTCTACTTGCTCCCAATCACGTTTGGTTCAATCTATTGAATTTCGCGCTCCCCCAAAAAAAGCCGTTATCACTCTTAATATCGGCTTATTGGGCGGACAAAGTATCCTGCCCAGTTATTTTTTTGAGCAGGTAGATAACGAAAATATTGATGTAGAAGAGTTTTCAGCGTTCTTTGGCTATTTTGATGATCGATTATTACGTCGCTTCTTGTTTGCTATTTATTCTGAATTAGACCAAACCTTCACTCAAAGCTGGGAAGCCAGAAAAAGAGCCGCTCTTTATACTCTAAAACTAGATAGTGTCATTATGCTTCACTGGTTAACTCAATTGGTATTTCCAGAGTTACAACTTCGAGTGGAAAAAATAACGCTTAAACGCAGCGTGGTTTTACGTCCGCCTATTTTAGGAAAATTAAACCTTGGTTATCAGACTGTATTTGGAAAAAAGAAAGACTTATCTGTGCAAGGAAAACGCATTACCCTGATTGCAGAAGACGAAAATATCAGCAAGGGCAAACCTTGGTCACATGAGATAAATCAACGACTAGAACGTTTAATATTTCCAATTTTACGCACGGTGGGGCTAGATTTAGAAATATGGCTAGTCATTCGCAACCAAGGCAGTTCGCTGAGCTTAAAACAAAGCAGTTATTTAGGGTATGAAAACATACACAGTGATAACCTACAAGTTAGGCGCATACGCATTTTTTCTGGGTATTTATGTGATTAGCATTAGGAGGCGTTAAATGAACATTAAGTTATTACAAGGCAAATTAGCCATAAGTGAAAACCCTGGTATCAAAAGCACAGACCCACGTTTTGATAAAATTGTAAGCTTAGTCGAACAAGGAAAATACATAGAAGCGGCTGAGTCGTGCGAAATAGTGATTAAGGACGAAATTTATGACATTAGGTTAATTTGTTATTTCCTTTATGGCTATTGGTTAAAGCAAGGCTTAATAAGCTTAGGTGAAGTTATCAATAGCTTAGATTATATTGTTTTAAATAATTGGGAGGCTGTAGGTCCTGCTAAACGCCGAAAACAAAATTTTCAAAATAGTTTGGGTTGGATATTTCGGCAGTTATTAAAAAAAATTCAATATGAAGAAACTAAAAATACCGAGCTATGGCAAAAATGGCAGGCCTCAGTTAGCACAGAGGAACTTAATAAAATGCTGCAAGCGAGTGAGGCATTTCGCTTAAGTACTAGCAAACAGCTTGAAGAAGACACTGAGTCTGTTGTCGTTTCTAGCAAAATAGACAACTGGCTCCGTAGCTTACAACGGTTAGTCTCTGCTCGCCGTGAATCAGAGCAAGTCGAAACCGAAAAAAATGAGTTAAATGCGACAGAAATTAATACCGCCATTCCAAAATTAACCTTTAAAGTAGCTGGCTCGAATATTGAAGTGTCGTACCACATGGAACTACTACTTAATAAATTAGCCGCTTTTGAATATTTACTTGAAGAGGAAAAATTTTCTCGTGCCGCTTTATTAGCGGATGATATAAATCAAACTTTAGCTGACTTTGACCCCATGATTTATTTTCCAAAAACTTTCGAACCTTTTATAAGACTAAAAGCTCTTAACTTTGAAGAATTATCTACTTATGAAGATCATCGGGAATCTTCGCAATGGGAAGTTATGCAAGACTGGCTAAAAACTGATCTTGATAGTTTTACTAATAATTAGGAGAGTGTTATGGCCTGTTTAGTAACCGCTGGAGCAGCCCTTCAATGTAGCTTCGGTGCAGCCCCTTCGGCATTGGTAGTATTACCCACTAATAAGGTAACGGTTATGACACCCGCAGCCAATATTATGGATAATAAGCCCATTGTTAACGTTCCTACCTTTGGTGTCTGTACTAGTTTAGCAAACCCCACCGTCGCGAGTGCTACGACGGCGGCTTTAGGCGTTTTAACCCCAATGCCTTGTATCCCTAACACGGTAGCACCATGGGTCGTGGGGAAACCTACTATATTACTTGGTAATATGCCTGCGCTTAGTGATGACAGTAAATTAATGTGTTGTTGGGCGGGTGTTATAAGCATTACTTTTGCAGGTCAAGCCACAGTGACAGTATAGGATAAATTTACCTCACCTAATTTACGAAAATTATTATGTCTAGCAACAATGAAATAAATCCTTGGTCTACCGCTAACATTGCCGCTTTTGAAGCGTCTTTATGGCGAGAAGAGAAAGGTTTATTTACTGATGTAGCATGGTTAGAGTTAAGTTGGAAAGAGCCTATTCAATTTTGGCGTGGGCTTCATGACTACTGGAAGCAACAACAAGCTGTACAAACAAAAAGCATGTCCTTGGAGTCTTATGATTTTTATCACGACTTACTAATTAAACCAAAAGCTGAAACAACGCTAGCTTATGTCTGGTTTGATGGGGAGCTTTGGGAGACTTGGTCTTATGCCGAACTACGACAAGCAGTAGATAGTTTAGCAGCCTCTTGGGAGCAGGCAGGAGTCCAAGCAGAAGAAACCTTGGCAATATTACATCAACAAGGCCCTCAAAGAATAACCGCTATTTTAGCAGGACTCCGTTTAGGATTGCTCATCACATTATTACCCCCACAAGGTGATAGTTTTGTTCAGCATCGTTTGGAAAATTTAGAGCCTCAATGGTTGGTAATGGATCAGTTGTACCGACATCGGCTTGCTAAGAATTGGCAAGAACAAACGTTACCAGACAAACTGTCCTCTTCACCTCCGATGAGACAGCCTTATTTATATCCCGCTAAAGCTATTGTTTTGCAAAGTTTTGACCCTACCAGCCTAACGCCAGATATACCGTGCTTGGTTGATGCCGATACGCTTTATTTAGGGGCTTTACGAGATGGTATTTTTGCTTTAGGACTTAAAGCAGGACAAGCCTGTGCCGCACCTGATTGACATTCTATGGAAAGTCAGCCCGCACTTATTTTGGCAGTTTTATTAAGAGGGGCAACATGGGTTCATATTGATTTAGTTGATATTGAAGATAATCCAGAACGATTATTAGAACACCCTATTGATGTCTTAGGTGTCAGTCGTAGTTTGCGCGAAGTATTGCGCCGTAATCCTCCTGCGGGAGAAAAACCTTGGCGTTATTGCTTTCGGCATCCTGCTGAGTCGGCTGATTTAAATTTCTGGCTTGATTTTATTCAACAATTACAATTGCAAGAGTGCTATATAGGTAATTTGCTATGGAATACAACCTTAGGTGGAGCGATATTTTTTTCTGCTAGGTATCAAGGTCTGCCTCATCATGAAGCGATACCCGCCGCAGGTCTTTTGTGGCAATTTGGGATGATTACCGCACCTGAGTTACCGTGTTTAGATAATTCAGGGCGAATTGCCTTAAGTAAGGAAATTGAAGATGAAGTTGTTTGGACGGCAACACCCCATCTTTTAGCACTTTATTTGGAATCTTGGCATTATTTAGGTAATTATCCAAGAGGTCGAGCAGGACGTACTTATCCGCGAGATGAAGTAATGGCGGTGTTACAAGG
>WTBX01000074.1 GCA_013138855.1 Methylococcaceae bacterium | reverse complement strand
TAATTAATTTGATAATGTTTTAAAACATCTGCAAGGGATTTAAATTGATTGGTGAATGCCATTTTTTTCTCGTTTTAGCTGTAGGTTGGTTAGCTAAGTTTTGAATGCAGTTATTGAGAATCTAAAGCGCAATATTGCACTTGTTTTTCGAGAGTCTTAAATTCATCAGACCATAATTTACAGTCTTCAAATAAATTTTTTATTTCGCTGTAATTTGGGTCATTTAATATAGTGGTTGCAGCAGTTGCGCTATATTCATATTCTTTAGTTCCTTCTAGCATGAGAGACTCTAATGTTCCTGCTGCCTCATTTCGTTCTTCAACTAGATTTAAAATGTCGGATTTTTCAATATATTTTAATAGTTTTTCTAATGCTTCTGATAACCTAGTTCCAATGTCATACCGTTTATCAACTAAGCGTTTTCTATCATTTAAATAAACGACTGCAACAGTCTTTTTTCCTAATTGAGTAACATCATGTAAGCGAAAATTTTTTAATTTTAAGTGTTCTTTAGGATTATTTCTTATGGGATGAATAATTGGGTCTTGTTTAGTGTCATGATTCGATTTCTTTTTATTGCATCGACTACAAATAGGTAATAAGTTTTTCCATAAAATAACCTCGTCAGGATATAAGCTTTTAGGATGAAAATGCTCAACTTCTGGATATTTTCCTTCTTCGTCAACTTTACATTCACAAAAGCAACATTTATCAAAAGACATTCTCAATAAAGCTTCTGTAATGTATTCTTTTTTCCAAACGGATGGTTTTTTATCTGTCGCTTGATTATATTTGTCAGTTAATTTTTTGACTAATTCATCTGTTAATTCCGTAGGTCTTTCTACGGCTTGCAGTTGAATCATGATGCTGCTGTTGGCATTAATGATGCCATTTGAATTCTTAACAACTTGCGCTGATGGCTTGCTGGGTGCAATATTTTTTCTAAATCATCATAAGCCTGTTTAGCTTTTTCATAATTTTCTTCATCCAAAGCATCATCAAAGTTTTGCATGATTTCTAAATATTTATCCGAAGAGACTCTTTCATCTAGCCCCATTAAATCCATTAAAATCTCATCAAGCGTCCAGCCTTCAAAGCTTCTTGGTTTAGGGTATTGATTAATAATAACGTGGTCATCTTGTTTTTCTAATATCACTAAATTAATATTTTCAGCCGATTGCACAATTAATGGACTGTGGGCGGTGACAATAAATTGTGTTTTTGGAAATTGCTTGCTTAAAAACTTAATAATTCTGCGTTGCCATTCGGGGTGTAAATGTAAATCTATTTCATCAATTAACACAATCGCTGGTTCTTTTAAAGGATTATCACTTTCAGGATAACGCTCAAACATTTTTTTGACTAAATCAAGCACTAGGGTGGTAATGCTTTGATAGCCATAACCTAACTCTTTTAATTTTACCCAGCCGTAATCGGTGTTAAATTTTATAAAACCGCTAAAATCCTCTCTAGTATCAACATCAAATTCTTGAACATCAGGCAATATGCCAGAAATTAAAATTTGCGTTACTTTTTCAAGTATTTTTTCAGCCTGTTTAGCATTTTCTTTACCTAATGCTTTTGCTAAATGAAGTTGTAATAACCATTCTTCAATATTATTTAAAACAGCTTTATCATCAAACAAAGTTTCGGTATTATCTTGTTGGTCTTTAGCAGTTAAATAATTTTTCCCTGCTCTTCTATTTGTTCCATAGCCATAAATAATCAATTTATCAAGTGAATGGTTTGATTTACGATAAGAATCTGTAAGCCAAAAAAAAGGTGGAACAGCGGATGTATATGCCATCCATTTTTTTAAAGTAAAATCATTTTCTTTTTTTAAAAATAACTCACTTTCTATTCTCATGGATAAACCTTCAATAAAAACAGATTTCCAGTGAGGTTTATTAGATATTATTTTTGGTTTATAACATGCTACCTTTGAGCCACTTTCATTAGAAGAACTACTAAGTGGATACATACTTTTAGCTTCTAAATCAGCCAAACACCGTAATAAAGTCGTTTTCCCCGTATTGTTTTCCCCTAAAATAACCGTCCACATCGCAGGTTTGTCATTGCCATCAAACAAATCTATAGTCTGCTCCTCTTTAAAGCATTTAACATTTTCAATCGTTAAAGATGCAAAATAAGCAGACGAGGCTATTGGTTGGATTTCTTCTGAGTTGTGTTCAACCATACTTAAGCCACTTTCTGCATAGGCTGTAATTTATTTTGTTCTGATAATTTTTGATGCAAACTCTCAGGACTTAATTCAAAACCATTTCTCCAGCATAACGCCCCTAACTCAATAAAAAAACTTTTAAAAAAAACTTCATTTACAAACGGGCGAACCATTATTGTATTTTTATCAATTAAAGGTTTAAGGTCATAATCGCCAAAAGAATTGTCAGAAAACACCAAACGAATAACTCGATCCTCTACATAATCAGCTTTAATAATATTAATCATTGTCTGCTCCAGAAATGCGCAATAATGGTTCTAATGCAATGGCTTTATACCAGTTTAGCCATTAATTCTTCTTGATGCTCTAAACACCATCCCTTAACTAAACGAGCTGCTTTTTTTGGCAAACTCTCTTTGATAATCTCTAAATTAAAACTAGATTTAACTGTTTTTAAATTAAAATCGCTATAGGACATAAGTATTTTGGCTCAGTGTTATTCATAATGACTCCACATTCGATAAACCTTAATTAATTTTTCATCTTTAAAAACTTCATAAACAAGACGATGCTGTTTATTTATACGGCGACTAATCAAACCTTTCATATCACCTTTTAAAAACTCATACTCTGGCGGATATTGAAATGGATCTAATTTAATAATTTCTATTAACCTTAATGCCTTACCTTTCAAACCAGAAGATGCCAACCTTTTAGCGTCTTTTTGAGCTTGAGTCATGTATACATTACCAATCTAACTCATCTAAGGTAGCACCCTTTTCAATAGGCTCACTTCTTGCCTCTTTAATACTCTCCACCATCCCATCAATACTTCTTAAATAATCATCATCATTTATATACTCTGATAACTCTAAGATATTAACTTCATCCTTTGAAAAATATTTTAACAACCAAAAAAACTTTTCATTAATGCTGTCATTAATTTTTAAAGTGATTGTTTGCATAGTATTTTCCTTTTAAAACATCCAAGAGCTTAAATGTCTCAGAAGCTTATCTTTGCTAATTAGAATTTTTAACGTACTTATTTATAACTTTTTTTCCTGTGTAAAATCCTACCAATTTCAATAGTATCTTCGGTTACATCAAATAAAATCCTATAATCACCTACCCTAAGACGGTATGCAGGTTCAAAATTGGTTAACTTTTTTACATTCAAAACGTCAGGAAAATCTTTTAATTCTAAAATTTTGGCGTAAATCTTTTCTTTATACTTCGGCTCAATTTTCTTACTGTCTTTAATAGCCGTTTTACGAATGTTAATTTTCATTTTTCAAAAATGACTCAAATAAAATAGACTCTTCATCTCGTGTTGCTTTTAATAATTTTAAATCTTCACTGTCTTCTTTAGATACAATTTCTAAACCATCATTTTTAAGATGTTCTAAAAACCAGTTAACTTTTTCAGCTAATTGGTCATTATCAATATTTATGGTGATTGTTTGCATGTTTTTATCTTTTTAAAACTTAAAACCTCCGAGGTCTTGAAGACCTCGGAGGTTTAGCTGGGTTATTGGAATTTTTCAGCACGTTTAATTAACTTTTCCAAGTTTGGCTCATCAGGATTCCACGGTGTACCAGGATGAATAATTACGGCGGTACATTTTTCCGCCGCTTTTACAATCTGCTCATAAGTCCCAGCCGTTGGATTAATAACTACGGCTTTTTTATCTTCATTATATTGAAAGATAGCAGGGGCAATATCGACACATTCATCACACGTCGTGCAATCGGGCGTTTCTATCCATACGGCATCACTTCCACCTTGAGCTGCTGGCGCGGGGGCTGTTGCTGCTGGAGTAGTCGCTGCTGTTGGAGCAGAGCCGACAGGCGCGACGGCAACAGGTGGCGCGGCAGTGATGAAGTCACTTAAAGTATTGCCTTCACCCCCAGCAAGGTTCATTAAACTAGCTGCAAGGCTTTGGGCAACTTCTGCTTTCGCTTGGGCGGCAATCGCTACAGGGTCGATGACTTCTCTATTTAATCCTGCAATGCCTTTTAATGTCCGCCAAAAATCACGACGTTCTATAGTTGAATGTACAATTTCAGGATCAATAACCACGCGAATTAAGGTGTTGGTTTCAGGATGCACTGCATAAAGAAATGGGATGCTATCGGCTTTTTCATCACTGGATAAATCAATAAACTTGGCGATTTCGACCATGTCATCATTCCATTGTGATGGGGGAACAATTTTAAAATGCTTACGAAAACGTCCTTCGGTTAATGCCCAGTCTGCAAAGGTTAGCGGAACGTCCATCGTGCCATCCATGCCGTACTCATCGACATATTTTAGCGTGTAAGTTGTCCAGTCTTTATCTAAATCGGGATTGCCTTGTAAAGACATACTGGTATCCCAGTTATCTCCAAGTTGTGGGTCAAATGACATTAAGGGATAAGCACGCGCTTCTACCGCAAGTTTGCTTTGCATTTCCGCCGCATCATCAGCAACACCATGTTCAGGCTGACAAACTGCATAAATATTAAAGACCGCAGGCCCTCGATAATTTAAGCCGTCTATATAACCTTCTAATAAGTGATTAGTATGAGCAATCGAACTTTGTAAGGTATAAGCGGTACGATGTCCCATTGCTAATAAGCTCATTTCTTTGCGGCGTTCGGTTTTGCCTTTCCATTCTTTTCCGTAAGGTGCCATATCGGAGACTTGTCCGATAAAACCTGAGGTACACGCTTGTCCACCTGTATTGGAATAGACTTGAGTATCTAGGATTAATACTTTAATCGGCATTCCCGACATTAAACAGCGCGAGAGATTTTGAAAACCGATGTCATACATCGCCCCATCACCACCCACGGTAACAACTGGCGGGCATAAGCGGTATTCTTCTTCGCTAAATTGATTCCAGTCAAAATAAGTAAAGAAATGCTTTTGTTCTTCCTTATCGTATTTACCTGCAATTTCCAATTCTGCCATGCGAACAGCTTTGAAACCGTCCGCCATTTTGACCATGTGACCTTCAAAAATTCCCATCGCTAAAGACGGTGCATCTTGAAACAGGTTATTTGCCCATGGAAAAGGATAAGGGTTAAACGGATAAGTCGAACCCCACACCGAAGTACAGCCTGTGCTGTTGGTAATTCCCATTTCCACACGACCGTTACCTGTTGAGCCGTGGGTATATTGCCATTTTAAATGCTTTAATTTAGCAACGACTTGAGATGCCCATTTCAGCCATTCGCTATCAATTGGCTGGCTAGGTTTGCCTTCGTCTAGGGCAATACTGAGTTTAGACAGCGTTAAATCAACATTTTTATTCGCTTCAATCGCAGCTTCAACGGCTTCTATATCACTAAT